>NZ_JBSGJD010000161.1:0-22514 GCF_053605405.1 Amycolatopsis sp. NPDC003861 | reverse complement strand
TGCGCCGGTGAGCCGAGGGTCATCGCACCACGCTTCCGGCCGTCCGCCATGGGCGGAGCCGAACCCTCCGCGCTCGCCGAACAGCCCCTCGCCGGTCGCTTTTCGGGGTCCGGGTGGCGAAGCCCCGGTTGTCACCGTGTGACAGCTGAAGCTCAGGCGTCCCAGGCGAAGAGCCGGTCGCCCGCGGCGACCTCGCGCTCGGTGTCCAAACCGGACAAAACCTCCGCCGAGGCGTCCAGCGCGACGACCGGGACGATCGCCGAGTAGCCCGCCGCGGTCACCGCCTCCGGGTCCCAGCTGACGATCGGCTGCCCGGCCCGCACCTGCTCGCCCTTGACGACGTGCAGCGTGAAGCCCTCGCCCTTTTCCTTGACCGTGTCGATCCCGAGGTGGACCAGCACGGCCTTGCCGTCCTCGGTCGCGACGACGTAGGCGTGCGGGTGCAGCGTCGCCACCGTGCCGTCGACCGGCGCGACCGCGTCCGACCGGCCGCCCGTGGGCTGCACGGCGATGCCCGGGCCGACCATCGCCTGCGCGAAGACCGGGTCGGGGACCTCGGTGATCGGCACCACGCGCCCGGCGACCGGGCTGAGGATGTCGAAGCTCACAGCAGGTCCTCGATGTCGCTGGCGATGGTGTCCGCCTCCGGCCCGACGATCACCTGCAGCGCCGACGACCCCATCTTGACCACGCCCATCGCACCGGCCTTCTTCAGCGCCGCCTCGTCGACGAGGCTCATGTCCTCGACCTCGCAGCGCAGCCGCGTGATGCAGCCCTCGATCTCGGTGAGGTTCTCCGTGCCGCCGAGCGCGGCGAGGATCTTCTCGGGCCTGTCATCCGCCATCGCGGTCTCCTTGATCACTGTTTGTTCCCAACCTGACGCGAACCGCGTGTCCACCTGTACTACGCCGATCGTCGGCATGCACCCCGCCGCGGGCCACGAACGGATAACGGTGGTTGACACCCGTCCGCGCGGCGGAGCATCCTGCCCCATCAGATCATTGGTCTAGACCGGAACGTACCAATGTTCCGGGCCGGACGCGAGCACCGGTCCCCGGTGGCGCGAGAACGAGGAGGGTGACGCCGATGAGCGCGGCCGCGCACGTCCCGCCGCCCGACAAGGTTGTCAACGGGCCCACGCCCAAGCACGCCCAGCTGCGGGAAATCCTCCGCCGCACGGTGGAGCGCGAGCTCCCGCCGGGTGCGCCGATCCCGTCGGAACGCGAGCTGGCCCAGCGCTACGGCGTGTCGCGGCTCACGGTCCGGTCGGCGATCGGCAAGCTGGTCGAAGAGGGCCTGCTCGCCCGGGTCCGCGGCAAGGGCACGTTCACCGCGGCCCGGCGGATGGAGCTGCAGCTCTACCTGATGTCGTTCACCGACGACATGCGGAGGCGGGGGCTGACCCCGACGACCGAGGTGGTCTCCGCGGCCACCGAGGTGCCGCCCACCGCCTCGGCGCACGCCCTCGGCCTGGCCGAGGGCGCATCCGCGCACCACCTGGTGCGCCTGCGCCACGCCGACGGCGTGCCCCTGGCCGTCGAGCGCGGCTGGTACCACGCGGGCCGGGCTCCCGGCCTGCTCGGGCTCGACCTGACCCAGTCCATTTACGCGCAGCTGGCCGAGACGTACGGTGTGCGTCCCGACCAGGCGTGGCAGACGGTCTGGGCCGAGGGCGCGGACCGCGAGACGGCCCGGCTGCTCGGCATGCGTGCCGGCAGCCCCCTGCTCGTGTTCCGGCGGGTCTCCAGCGCAGGCGGCGACCCGATCGAAGACATCACGTCCTGGTACCGGGGAGATCACTACCAGGTGACCATGCAGTTGGACCGGAACACCCCGGAGCCCGGTCAACCACCCCACTATGGAGGATCCAGATGAGCACCACCACCGCGGAGGGGGCGAAGAAGGGCGGCGGAGGTCTCGCCGGCCTGCAGCGCTTCGGCCGCAGCCTCATGCTCCCCATCGCCACGCTCCCTGCGGCGGGCATCCTGCTCCGGTTCGGTCAGGACGACCTGCTCGGCAAGGACGGCCTCGGCTGGGACAAGGTAGCCGCCGTCATCGGCTCGGCGGGCAACGCGCTCTTCGACTTCCTGCCCCTGCTCTTCGCGATCGGCATCGCGGTCGGCTTCGCCCGCAAGGGTGACGGTTCGACGGCCGTGGCGGCGGCGGTCGGCTGGGTCGTCTTCAACCGGGTGATCCAGGCCATCGCGCCGGTCAGCAGCCAGGTGGGCTACAAGCCCGCTTGGGACAGCTCGCCGCTGCACTGGCCGTACAGCGTCCTGACCGGCATCGTGTCCGGTATCGTCGCGGCCCTGCTGTGGCAGCGGTACCACCGGATCAAGCTGCCCGCGTGGCTGGCGTTCTTCGGTGGGCGGCGGTTCGTCCCGATCATCACCGCCTTCACCATGATCATCCTGGGTGTCATCTTCGGCATCGTCTTCAAGTGGGTCGACGCGGGCATCCAGAACCTCGGTGAGGCGATCGTCGGCCAGCCGGTCGTCGGTGGCGGCATCTACGGCTTCTTCAACCGCCTGCTCATCCCGGTCGGTCTGCACCAGCTGCTGAACGTCCCGATGTGGTTCATCTTCAACGGTGGCGACCTGACCAACTTCTTCAACCACGTGCAGGGCTCGGGCATCTTCATGACCGGGTTCTTCCCGATCTTCATGTTCGCCCTGCCGGCCGCGGCGCTCGCGATCTGGCAGACCGCCCGCCCCGCGCAGAAGAAGATCGTCGGCGGTGTGATGATCGCGGCCGCGCTGACCTCGTTCATCACCGGTGTCACCGAGCCGATCGAGTTCTCGTTCATGTTCGTGGCGTGGCCGCTGTACATCTTCCACGCGATCATGACCGGCGTTTCGCTGGCGCTGGTGAACGCCCTGGACATCCACCTCGGCTTCTCCTTCTCCGCGGGCGGGATCGACTTCCTGCTCAACTCGAGCCTGGACACCGCGCACAAGGCGTGGCTGCTCATCCCGATCGGGCTGGTCTTCGGGGTGATCTACTACTTCGTGTTCCGGATCGTCATCACGAAGTGGAACCTGCGCACCCCGGGCCGCGAGGACGACTCGATCGAGGCGGACCTCGACCGGACGGCCGCGAAGTAACATCACCACCGAAGTAACCGAAAGCGAGAGGACGAACATGCCGGAGAAACGCGTCGCCGTGGCCAGCAAGGTGGGCCTGCACGCCCGGCCGGCCGCGCTGGTGGCGAAGGCGGCCGCGGCGCAGCCCGTCGCGGTGCAGATCGCCAAGGCCGGCGGAGACCCGGTGGCCGCCGGCAGCGTGCTCAACCTGATGACGCTGGCCGCCGGGTACGGCGACGAGGTCGTCATCAGCGCCGAGGGCGAGGGTGCCGAGGAGGCCGTGGAAGCGGTCGCCCAGCTCGTCGCCACCGATCTCGACGCCTGACGAACACCGCGAAGGCCTCCGCACCGGTCCCCGACACCGGTGCGGGGGCCTTCGTTTCGTAGGGTGGGCGCATGGAGAGCGTGCGCCTGATCGACGAGTGGCCGGTGGACAACGCCGCGACGGCCGTGGTGACGGCGGACGGGAGCGTCGCCGGCCGCCACGGTGACACCGCGCGGAAGTTCCGGCTCGCCTCGGTTTCCAAGCTGCTGACCGCCTACACCGCGCTCATCGCGGTCGAGGAAGGCGTCGTCGAGCTCGGTACGCCGGCCGGGCCCGAGGGCTCGACCGTGCGGCACCTGCTGGCCCACACCTCCGGGCTCGCCTTCGACGCGCACAAGGCGATGGCCGCCCCGGGCACCCGGCGGCTCTACTCCAACGCCGGGTTCGAGCAGCTGGCCGACGCGCTGGCCGAGCACTCCGGCATCCCCTTCGCGCAGTACCAGGCCGAAGCGCTGTTCACCCCGCTCGGCATGACGTCGACCGCGCTCGAAGGCTCGCCCGCCGCCGACGTCGTGTCCACTGTGGACGATCTGGCCGCGTTCGCCGCCGAGCTGCAGGCCCCGAAGCTGCTCGACCCCGCCACCGTCGCCGAGGCGACGGACGTCGTGTTCCCCGGCCTTTCCGGGGTGCTGCCCGGTTTCGGGCACCAGAAACCCAACGACTGGGGCCTCGGCTTCGAGATCCGCGACCACAAGAGCCCGCACTGGACCGGGGCGAACAGCTCGCCGCGGACGTTCGGGCACTTCGGCCAGTCGGGCACGTTCCTCTGGGTCGACCCGGACGCGGGCGCGGCCTGCGTCGCCCTCACCGACCGCGCGTTCGGCCCCTGGGCCGCCGAAGTCTGGCCGCGCTACACCGACGCCGTCCTGGCGGACCTGGGCGCGTGAAACGGGCCCTCCTCGCGGGCCTCCTGCTGCTCGCCGCCTGCAGCGCGCCCCAGGCCGCGCCCGCACCCACGCCCACCCCGGAAGCGCCCGAGCCTCCCCCGGCGCTCGGCACGAACGGCGCCGCGGTCCCGGCGCTGCACTGGGTGCCCTGTCACGGGCCGTTCCAGTGCGCGGCCGCGGCCGTGCCGCTGAGCTACCGCGAGCCCCGTGGCGCCACGATCCCGCTGTCGGTGATCCGGCTGCCGGCGGGCGACCCGGGACGGCGGCTCGGCTCGCTGTTCTTCAACTTCGGCGGCCCGGGCACGGACGGCGTCGGCGAGTTGACCCGGTTCGCCGCCCGTTACCCGCCGGAGCTGCGGGCCCGGTTCGACCTGGTGAGCTTCGACCCGCGCGGGATCGGCGGGTCGGCGCCGATCGGCTGTGCGAGCCCGGACCGGCCGGCCGGGTCCCCGATCAGGCAGCCGGACGCGTTCTTCGCCGCGAGCGCGGCCACCGGCAAGGCCTGCGCGGCCTCGGGCGGCCTGCTGAGCCACCTCTCCACGGCGAACGTCGCGCGGGACATGGAGCTGCTGCGCCAGGCCGTCGGGGACGCCTCGCTGAACTTCTACGGGTACTCCTACGGCACCTACCTGGGCGGCACGTACGCGAACCTGTTCGGGGACAAGGTCCGCGCGATGACCCTCGACGGCACGCTCGACCTCGTCGCGAACGCCACCGGCCGGCCGGGGCAGGCGGACCAGCCGGTGGACGTGCGGGCCGACGTCGCCGGCGCGCAGCAGCAGGAACTCGACCGGTTCTTCGCGGTGTGCGCCGCCGCCGGGCCGAAGTGCGCCTTCTCCGCGGGCGACCCGAAGCAGAAGTTCGCCGGGATCTTCGCCCACGCCTCCCGTGGCCCGGGCGTCGGCTCCCTGATGAAGACCGTCGACAGCGCGCTGTACCAGTCCGGCCGGTGGAAGCGACTCGCCCAAACCCTGGCCGCAATGCCCGCGGATCCGGGCCCCGCGGCGCCGGTGCTCGACCCGTACGTGCCGACGCACTCCCCCGGCTTCCTGGCCGTCCAGTGCGTCGACAGCGACAACCCGCAATCGCCCGCGGACTACGCCGCACTGGCCACGACGGAAAGCGCGCGGCAGCCGTACTTCGGGCTGAGCGCGGTGTATTCGATGGCCCAGTGCGTCGGCTGGCCGGCCCACGACGACGACCGGTACACCGGACCGTGGAACCGGCCGCGGAAGAACCCGATCCTGGTGCTGAACAACCGGTTCGACCCGGCGACCCCGCTGCACAACGCGGAGGCGACGGCGGCGGAGCTGGGCGACGGCCGCGTGCTCGTCGTGGACGGCTACGGCCACACGTCCCTGGACGCCCCGAGCGCGTGTGCCTCGGCGGCCGTCGTGCGGTACCTGACGGAGCTGGCCGCCCCGGCGCCGGGGACGACCTGCGCCCCCGACGCGGTTCCCTTTCCCTGAGGGAAATTCGCCGACCGGACGTCGTGCCCAACGGCCCGGCCGGGACCGGGTCCAAAGACCCTGCCGCGGGCCGGGTGCGGGTGGTGTCATCGAAGGGTGCAGGCCCGCCGCAGGGCCGGTGCGGGGACCTCGGGCCCCGGCGGGCCGCACACCTTCTTCACTCCATGACGCGGATCGGCGCCCCCGCCTGGTAGGCCGCGATGTCCTCGACCGCGTCGCCGTAGAAGATCTCGTAGACCTCCCGGGTGACGAAGCCGATGTGCGGGGTCAGGACCGCGTTGTCGAGTGTCCTCAGCGGATGGTCGGCGGGGAACGGCTCGGTGTCGTAGACGTCCAGCGCGGCGGCGCGGATCTCCTTGCGCCGCAACGCGTCCACCAGTGCCGCCTCGTCGACGATCGGGCCGCGCGAGGTGTTCACCAGCAGCGCCGTCGGCTTCATCGCGGCGAATTCGGCCGCCCCGACCAGGCCGCGGGTACGCTCGCCGAGCACCAGGTGGATGGACAGCACGTCCGACCGCGCGAAGAGCTCGTCCTTGGTCACCGCGGTGACGCCGTGCGGGTCCGCCTTCTCCTGGGTCAGGTTCTGGCTCCAGGCGATGGTCTCCATCCCGAAGACCTGCCCGATCTTCGCCGCGCCCGCGCCGAGCCGGCCCAGGCCCAGCAGGCCGAGCGTCTTGCCGTGCAGCATGGTGCCGACGGACGTCTGCCAGCCGCCCTCGCGCATCGAGCGGAACTCCTGCGGCAGGTTCCGCGACGCGGCCAGGATCAGCGCCCAGGTGTGCTCGGCGGTCGGCTCCCCGATGTAGCCGGTGGCGGACACGACGACACCGTTGCGGCGCGCGGCGGCCACGTCGACGGCCGCGTTCCGCTTACCCGTGCTGACCAGCAGCTTCAGGTCGGGCAGCGCGTCGAGCACCTCGGCCGGGAACCGGGTGCGTTCGCGCATCGCGACCACCGCTTCGAAGCCCTGCAGTTGCTTGACGACGTCGGTCAGGGGTTCGGTGAAGACCGTGATGTCGGCCTTGAGCGAGTCCCAGTCGCCGAAGGTGAGGGCGACGTTCTGGTAGTCGTCGAGAATCGCGATCCGCATGACCTCACCGTAGTAGGTGGACGCGTCAGCCGGTGGCGGGCGGCTCGCCGGGGAAGAGGATCGGGCTGAGCAGGTACCGCGTGCGGCCGGGGGTGGCCGGGTTGGCCAGCCGCGGGAGGATCGCGGCCCGCAGTTCGCCGACCATGGCGACGAGTTCGTCCTCGCTCAGCCAGATCGCGTGCTGCTGGTAGCCGACGGGGTCGGCGGACGGGTCGGTGCCGTCGCGGTCGAGATAGGCGTCGAACTCGGCGACCAGGGTCGCGACCGCCACGGCGAACCCCCGCCGGTGGTCCTCGGCCGACATCGACGCGGCCGTACCACGGTCGATGGACGCCCGGTCCCGGCGCAACCGGTAGTGCCGCTCGACCGCGCCGCGGACCCGGCGTTCGCCGGCCACCTCCAGGACGCCGCCGGCGCCGAGCTGGTCGACGTGCCGGTAGAGCATGGCTTTCGAGACGTCCGGCAGGAGCGCGCCGAGCTCGGCGGTGGTGAGCGTGCGCTCGCCGCGCAGGGCGTGCACGATCCGCAGCCGCACCGGGTGCCCCAGGAGTTCCAAGGTGTCCACCCCCCAATGTTCTCATGACGTGATACCGTTCGCAAAACACGAGAATGGTAGGGGCGGATGATGAGCACGGACCCGGCAGTGGTCGCCCGGACGGTCGTCGACCTGACGGCAGCGGGACGGTTCGCGGAGGTCGAGCAGCGGTTCGCGCCGCGGCTGCGGGCGGCGGCGTCGGCCGGGACGCTGCGGGTCGGCTGGGAGACCGAGCTCGCCAAAACCGGGCCGGTCCGGGCGGTCGGCACCCCGCTGAGCGAGCTGCCCGCGGAGGGGCTGGTCCGGGTCAGCGTCCCGGTGACCTGCGAGCGCGGCGGCCTCACGGTGGTGATGTCGGTCGACGACGCCGGCCTGCTGCACGGCCTGCGGCTCGCGCCACCGACCGGCCTGTCCTGGACGCCTCCGGCCTACGCCGAGGCGGGCCGGTTCACCGAGCACGAGGTCACCGTCGGCACCGGCCCGCTCGCGGTGCCGGGCACGCTCACCGTGCCCCGGGGGCGTGGCCCGTGGCCGGGAGTGGTGCTGCTCGGTTCGGGGCCCGCCGACCGCGACCTGACGACCGGGCCCAACAAGCCGTTCAAGGACCTGGCGTGGGGGCTGGCCTCCCGCGGCGTCGCGGTGGCCCGGTTCGACAAGGTGACCCACGTCCACCCGGAGACCGGTTCCGCACCCGGCTTCACGATGGCCGACGAGTACGTGCCCCACGCGCTCGCCGCCGTCCGCCTCCTGCAGGCGCAGGAAGCGGTGGACCCGGCGCGGGTGTTCGTCCTGGGACTCAGCGGGGGCGGCAAGGCGACGCCCCGGGTCGCGGCCGCCGAGCCGTCGATCGCCGGCCTGATCAGCCTGGCCGGCGACACCCTGCCGCTGCCGCGGGCGGCCGTCCGGGTCGCCCGCTACCTGGCCGAAGTGGCCCCGGGCCCGGCCACCGCGGCGGCCGCCGAGTCGGTCGCGCGGCAGGCGGCGCTCGTCGAAAGCCCCGAGCTGTCACCCTCGACGCCGGCCGCGGACCTGCTGTTCGGCTGGCCGGCCTCGTACTGGCTGGACCTGCGCGGCTACGACCCGGTCGCGACCGCTGCCGCCCTCGACAGGCCGATGCTGATCCTGCAGGGCGGCCGCGACTACCAGGTGACCGCGACCGGCGACCTCGTGCGCTGGCAGGAGGGCCTGGCCCACCGGCCGGACGTCACGATCCGCGTCCACGAGGCCGCCGACCACCTGTTCTTCCGCGGCGAAGGACCGTCCACCCCGGCCGGTTACGAGGCGCCGCAGCACGTCGACCCGGCCGTGGTTGCCGACATCGCGGCCTGGGTTTCGGCGCGCTAGCGGACGACCACGTCCACCCGGACCAGGTGGTGGTCGGAAGCGTCGTTCAGCCGGGACAGCGGGTCGGACGGGACCGGCCAGAACACCTCGGCGCACCCGGGCACCAGGCCCTTCGACGGCAGCACGTAGTCGGTCCGCAGGTTGCCCGGCGCGACGTCGTTGAAGTCGCCGGTGTCGAAGAACGGGTTGCTCTTCTGGCCGACGTTCGCGCCGCCCTGGGCCTGCGCCGCGAGCACCGCGCCCCGGCTGCCCGGGTGGGTCTCGATGACGCGCCGCGCGTGCAGCAGCTGGTCGATGGCGCCGGGGACGCTGTCGCCGTCGAGGGGGTCGGAGTTGTTGTCGCCCGCGATCACGAACCTCTCCGATGCGCCCAGGCCGCCGCGGTGGCCGCGGTCGTCGTAGAGGTAGCCGCCCTGGCCCGGGGTCACGTAATCGGCCCAGAAGCGGATTTCGTCGTGGTTGCGGGTGCCGTTGCGGTCCTCCGGGCCGTCGAAGCTCGGCGGTGTCGGGTGCGAGACCAGGAAGTGCACGGTCGAACGGCCGATCTTCAGCGGCAGGTCCCAATGCGACTTCGACGACAGGCGCAGCACGTTCAGCTCCGCGGCGTCGTACCAGTCGTGCGGCGCGGGCGTGGCCGGGTCGTCCGGCAGCAGCGCGCCCGGCATGTCCTTCCACCGGAACTTCTGGAACGTCCGGACGTGCGCGAGGTCGATCGGGTACTTCGAGAGCACCAGCAGCCCGTACTGGCCCTCGAAGGTGCCGAAGCCCTGGGCGTCGTTGCCGCCGCCGACCGTGCCGCTGCGATCGAGGTCGAAGCCGGTGGGCACGCCCGTGTTGACCGGCGCGGTGTAGGCGTACGGGTAGTCGATGGGCCGGGCGCCGTGCTGGCCGATCGCCAGGTAGTTCTTCCGGAACAGGTCGGCGGCCGCGTTGCCGGGGACGTAGTCGAACTCGTTGATCAGCTGGACGTCCGCGCGGTTGCGCTGGATCACCTCGGCGACCTCCTGCGCCTGGGCGTTGCCCGGCGTCGAAAGGTCGGTGACGAGCTGCCCGGCAGCAGCGCGATTCAGCGAAGCGTTGAAGGTGGCGAAGCGAACGTCGGTCCCGAAGCTCGCAGAAGCGGTGGCGGGGACGAAGAGCGCTACGAGCGCGGCGGCGGTCAGCCCGGCGGCGATGCGTTTCACGGCGGTCACCCTATGCCGGAAATCAGCCGTCCGGGTGAGCAGCAGGTGAACGGGCGACGTGACCCAGCCCTCTTGAACACGTTCAAAAGCAGCGCTACCGTCTCTCTTGAACACGTTCAAAAAGGAGAAAGCCATGGACCCGATAGTCCTCGCCTACGCGCTCTACCTGCTGATCAGCATCCCGCTGACGGTGCTCGTCGCCCGGACGCTGAGCAAGCACGGCCGCACCTTCCTCACCGAGGTCTTCGCCGACAGCCCCGGCCTGGCGAACGCCGTGAACCAGCTGCTGGTGGTCGGCTTCTACCTGGTCAGCCTCGGCTTCGTGACGCTCTTCCTGACCAGCAACAGCTTCGTGGTCAGCGCCCGCGACGTGTTCGAGATGCTGTCGGTCAAGATCGGCACGGTCGCGCTCGTTCTCGGCGTCATGCACCTGTTCAACGTCCTGGTGTTCAACGGCATCCGGCGCCGCCACCTGGCCCCGAAGCCCGCGCCGGCGCCGGTACCGCTCCCCTACCCTGGCGTGCCGCAGGTCCCGCCCTTCCCGGCCCCCTGACGGCGGCGGCGCTAACGTGCAGCGCGTGGCCAAGAGCGAGGAAACGCGGTCCCTGATCGTCACGACCGCGATGCGGCTGTTCACCGAGAACGGCTACGACCGCACGACGATGCGCGCGATCGCCGCCGAAGCGGGGGTTTCCGTCGGGAACGCCTACTACTACTTCTCGTCGAAGGAACAGCTGATCCAGGGCTTCTACGACGAAATGGCCGCGCAGCACCTGACGGCGGCCCGGGCACTGCTGACCGGCCGCCCCGGCTTCGCCGACCGGCTGAAGGCCGTGCTGCTGTGCTGGCTCGACATCGCCGAGCCCTACCACCGCTTCGGCACGCAGTTCTTCGTCAACGCGGCCGACCCGGAGTCGCCGCTGAGCCCGTTCAGCGACGACTCCTCGGCCGCCCGGGCCGCGTCGATCGGCCTGATGCGCGAGGTCGTCGACGGCTCCGACGTCAAGCTCGACCCGGAGCTGCGGGACCAGCTGCCGGAGCTGCTCTGGCTGTTCCAGATGGGCGTGGTGCTGTTCTGGGTCCACGACCGCTCGGCCGGCACGAAACGCAGCCGGCTGCTGGTCGAGCGCAGCGTCCCGCTGCTGGCCCGGCTGGCCGCGCTCTCCCGGCTGCGGGTGTTCCGCCCGGTCAGCCGGGAGATCGTCGACCTCATCCACGACCTCGCCAAGCGGGATTGACCGCCCGGAAGTACAGGAACCGCGGCTTGGTCCGCAGGTTCGCCGCCCATTGCGGATCGGCGGCCTCGGCCTCCGGGACCGGCATCGGCTCGACCAGGCGGTCCACCGCGAAGCCCGCGTCGCGGACCGCCTGGAACGTCCAGCTCAGCGGGCGCCGGTGGAAGTGCACGACGTTGCCGGGCGGGAACTCGTCCTCCAGCAGCTCCAGCTCGAAGTAGTTCTCCCTGCCGAACCACCGCCAGTCCTCGCCCGGGTGGTGCACCGAGAACACGAGCGCGCCCCCGGGCTCGAGCACCCGGCGGAACTCGGCCAGCGCCGGCCCCCAGTCCGCCAGGTAGTGCAGCACGAGCGATGCGGTGATGACGTCGATCGAGGCGTCCGGCAGCGGGAGCGGGCGGGTGATGTCCGCGACCTCGAACCGGGCGGTGTTCCCGAACTTCCGGCGCGCGACGGCGATCATGCCCGCGCTGGAGTCGATGCCGAGGACGTCGGCACCGCGCTCGGCCAGGAGCGCGCTGAGGTGCCCGGCCGCGCAGCCGACGTCCAGCACGCGCCGCCCGGCGACGTCCCCGGCGAGGTCGAGGATCGCCGGCCGGTCGTAGAAGGCGTTGGTGACGGACTTCTCCGCGTGCTCGGCGTAGGCCTCGCTGTGGCCGTCGTACTGCGCGGCCCGCGCGCGGCCGAGGATCTCCTCGACCACCTCCGTCTTGGCGTCGGCGTAGTTCTGGATGTACTTCCACGTCTTCGCCGCGAGTTCGCGCTTCTTCGCCGCGTACAGCTCCAGCTCCTCCGGGTGCGCGCGCAGGCGGTCGCGGAAGAGGCGGTAGCGCGGCGTCTGGCCGTTGCCCGGCGAGTAGACGTGCAGGTTGACGTTCGTGTCCGGGCCCTTGAACATCCGGTGCTTCTCCCAGTCGGGCTCCCGGATCGTCAGCCGGTACCCGGCCGCCTCCAGGTCCGGGACGTAGGTGTCTTCGTCGTCGGAGTCCGGCACCTCCAGGAGGATGTCGACGATCGGTTTGGCGCACAGGCCGGGCACCGACGTCGAGCCGACGTGCTCCAGCACCAGCACCCGCTCCCCCAGCACGCCCCGGATCCGCTCGGCTTCACGCTCGAACAGCCGTGGCCATTCCGGGTCGTAGTCGGCGAGGGTGACGGTCGAGTTCAGCTTCGGCGCTTCGCCGACCCACGCGCTCTGGACCTCTTCGTCGCTCAATGCTTCTTGGCCGGTCATTCCGGTTGACCCCCTTCGACAAGGCAGTCCGCCAGATTATCGGCGTGCGCAACCGGTTTTCTCAGTCGATCGGCAGCGGCAGCAGGTTCCCGGTCGCTTCGCGCAGCGCATCCCGCATCGCCGCCCGCGGGGCCGGGCGGCCGGTGAAGTGCTCGGCCTGGCCGAACGCCTGGTGCAGCAGCATGTCCAACCCGGTCGCGAGCCGTCCCCCGCGCGCCGCGACGGCTTCGGCGAGCGGTGTCGGCCACGGGTGGTAGATGACGTCGAGGACGTGCTCGACCGCGGCGAGTTCGGCGACGTGCGCGGCGACCGCGTCCGGCGGGACGGTGTTCACCAGCACCGCCGCGGACCCGAGCGCCGCGAAGTCCGTGTCGGCCCAGCGCAGGACGTCGACGTCGAGCGCGGCCCGCTTCGCCGCGTCGAGGGTTTCGCCGGCCCGGGCCGGTTCGCGCACGACCAGCCGCACCTGCCGGACGCCGAGGGCGGCGAGCCCGACCACGGCCGCCACCGCCGTCCCGCCCGCGCCGAGCACGACCGCGGTGTCCGCGGGCGACGGCCGGTAGCCGCCGGCCGCGCGCAGGGCGCCGGTGACGCCCTCGACGTCGGTGCAGTCCGCGAGCCAGCCCGTCGCGGTGCGGACCAGCGTGTTGGCCGCGCCGACGGCGGCCGCCCGCGGCGTCACCTCGTCCGCGTGGTCCAGCGCCGCGCGCTTGCCCGGCATGGTGACCGAGAACCCGGCCCACTCCGGGCCGAGGCCCTCGACCAGGCCCGGGAGATCTTCGGCGCTGGTCTCGATGCGCTCGTAGGTCCAGCCGGTCAGGCCGAGCGCGGCGAACGCGGCGCCGTGCAGCACCGGGGACAGCGAGTGCGCCACCGGCTTCCCGAGCACGGCGGCCTTGCGGGGCTCAGATGACACCGCGTTCCCTGGCCAGGTCCCGGTTGCGGTTGTGCTCGTCGTTGGTGACCGCGAAGCAGGAGAGGCCGTTCTTCTCGCACTTGACGAAGTACACCCAGTCCCCGGCCGGCGGTTTGACCGCGGCCTGGATCGCCTCCGGGCTCGCCACCGCGATGGGTGTCGGCGGCAGCCCGGCGTTCTTGTAAGTGTTGTACGCCCCGGACTTCACCCGGTCGCCTTCGTTGGTCAGCAGCGTCGGCCGGTCGAGCACGTAGTTGACCGTGGAGTCCATCTGCAGCCGCATGTTGATCTTCAGCCGGTTGTAGATGACCCGCGAGAGCTTGCCGAAGTCGGCCTTCACGGCTTCGCGTTCGATGATCGAGGCGATGATCAGCGTCTGGTACGGTGTCACGCCCGGGCCGGTCGACTGCGGGCTCAGCTGGGCGTTCTGGATCGCCTCGGCCGAGCTGTGCACCAGCTGCGTGAGGATCTCCTGCGCGCTGGACCCGGGCTTGACGTCGTAGACGCCGGGCGCGATCAGGCCCTCCAGCCTGCGGTCCTTGCGGTCGGCCTTGTTGGCCGGCTCGATCGCCCAGTCCGGCACGCCGAGCTGCTTGAGGTCCGCGGCGTCGACGGCCTTGCGCAGGTCGTCCGCCGAGACGCAGGTGCTCTTGCCGTTGAGCTGCGCGCAGGACGCCTTCGCCATCAGGCTGTACACGCCGGGCGTGACCTTGCCGTCGGGCTGGGTGATGTCGTCGAACTGCGTGTACGGCCGGATCTCCAGCTGGCCGACGCGAGAGGCGGCGTCGGTGATCCGGTCGACCGCGCTGGCCCCGGACATGTGCGACTTCATCACGTAGAAGCCGTGCTGGAGCCGGGCGAGCTTCGGGTTGCCCTCGCCCGCCTTGACGAACGCCTTGGTGCTGGCGACGACCCCCGCCGTGGTGAGCTTCGCGCCGATCGCCGACGTCGTGTCGCCGTCGTCGACCTGGAACACCACGTCGTCGGTGCCCGCGCCGTCGAAGTCGTCGTAGCCGAAGAACCGGTTGAAGCCGTACCAGGCACCGCCCGCGAGCAGGGCGATCACCGCGATCGCGGCGACCCACCCGAGGGCGCGCTTGCCCTTCTTCTTGCGCGGCTTCTCCGGCTCTTCGTCGTAGTCGTCGTAATCGTCGTCGTACTCTTCGTAGTCCTCGTAGTCGTCGTAGCCGTCTTCCGCGAGCTCCTCCTGCGGCGGCTCGGCGGGGGCCTGCGCCGGGATCACCTCGGTGACCGGCTCTTCACGCCCGGGCGCGACCGGCGGACGGCGGCGCGGCTCGGCGCCGGGTTCGGGCATGCCTGCGGAGCGGTCACCCGGCTGGGCGGGCGGCCGGACGGGCTCGGCGGCCGCGCCGCGACGCCCCGGGGAGCGTTCGGCCGCATCGGGATCGGTACGGCGACGGCGCGAAGGTGCCGGTTCGATGCGCTCGGGCACGGCACGCCGCCGGCCATCGGCCTCGTCGGGCTCGGGTGCGCCACGCCGCCGGGCGGCTCTGGCCTCGGCATCGTCCGGGTCGGGTCCGCCACGCCGCCGGGCGGCTCTGCCATCGGCATCGTCCGGGTCGGGTGCGCCACGCCGCCGGGCGGCTCTCGCCTCGGCATCGTCCGGAACCCCGCGTCGCCGGGGCGCTCCGGCCTCGTCCGGAGTCCCGCGCCGCTGAGGCGACCGGCTCTCGAAGTCGTCGAAATCCGGCGCGCCACGCCACTGAGGCGCGCTGCTTTCGGGATCGTCGAGATCCGCAGCGCCGCGCCACTGGGGCGCGCTGCTCTCGGCGTCGTCGAAGTCCGGAGCCCCGCGCCGCCGGGACGCCCCGGCCTCGTCCGGAGCCGGAGACCCGCGCCGCTGGGGTGGCCGGCTCTCGAAGTCGTCGAAATCCGGCGCGCCACGCCGCCGGGGCGCCCTGCCCCCAGCGTCGTCCGGGGCGCCGCGCCGCTGAGGCGGGCGGCTCTCGAAGTCGTCCGGGTCCGGGGCGCCGCGACGCCGGCGTGAGGACCGGCCGGCGCCTTCGTCGGGGTCCGGTGCGATCCGGCGCGGAGCCGGCCTGCCGTCGAGGTCGTCCGGGTCCGGCGCGGCGCGGCGCCGGGGCGGCCTGCCCTCGACGTCGTCCGGGGCCGCGCGGCGGCGGCGCGGGGCCGGCTGGTCGATCTCGGAGCCCTCGTCGAGGCCGTGGCGGGCGCGCGCCGCCCTAGCCGGGGCCGCGCGGCGCTCCTGCGGGTCGAATTCCGCGTCGGCCGACGGCAGCGTGCCCGGCGGTTCCAGGCGGCGGCCGGGTTGCGGTGCGCCGCGACGCGGGTCGTAGCCCGGCGGCTCTTCCCGGCGGGCCCGGCGGGAGGGCTGCGGCAGGTCGTACTCGCCACTGCGACGTGGCGGCAGCTCGTGCTGGCCGCTGGGGGTGCGGCGCGGTGCGGGCCGGGACGGCGGCGGGGTGGCCGCGTCCGGCTCGCGCAGTCGCCGGCGCCCGCGTGGGGGCTCAGGTGGCTGCTCGTTCATCGGTCTCCCTCCCGGGCGCGGTGCGCAGCGGCGGCGTCGATCCAGGCCTGCAGGATCTCGACGGCGGCGGCCTGGTCGACCACCGCGCGCTGCTTGCGGCCTTTGACCCCGCGCTGGGAGAGGATGCGGGATGCGGTGACCGTGGTCAGCCGCTCGTCGCCCAGCCGGACCGGCACGGGCGCTATCCGCCCGGCCAGGCGTTCAGAATACGCGATCGCCAGCTCGGCCGCCGGGCCCTGGCGGTTGGCGAGCGTTCTCGGCAGGCCCACGATCACCTCGACCACCTCGTGCTCGGTGACGAGGGCGGCGAGCTGGTCCAGATCACTGTCGTCGGTCGCATCGCGGGAGAGGGTAACCAATGGCGACGCCAGCATCGGGGCCGGATCGCTCAGCGCGACCCCGACCCGGACGGATCCGACATCCACGCCGAGCCGGCGGCCCCGGCCCGGATCGCCCACGCCGGGACGGTCCGGGCCGCGGTTTCCGCGGTTAACCAATGCCGGCAATCGCCGCGCGCAGGGCCGTGACCGCCTCTTCCGCGCCGGCCGGGTTCGTGCCACCGCCCTGGGCCATGTCGGGCTTGCCGCCGCCCCGGCCGCCGATCTTCTCGGCGAACGACGGCACCAGCTTGCCCGCGGCGATGCCCTTGTCCTGGGCCGCCTTGGTCGTCGCGACGACGAAGCTCAGCTTCTCCCCGGCCGGCGAGAACAGCGCCACCACACCGGGCCGCGTGCCGAGCCGGCCGCGGATGTCCGAGGCGAGCGCGCGCAGGCCGTTGCCGTCGACGTCCGGGACGACCTCGGCCACGACGGTCACGCCGCCGATCTCCTGCGCCTTGTCGACCAGCGCACCCGCCGAGCCCAGCACCTGCTGGGTCTTCAGTTGCGCGATCTCCTTCTCGGCGTTCTTCAGCCGGGTCAGGACGTCGTCGATGCGGCCGGGCAGCTGGTCCGACGGCACCTTGAAGGTGTTCGCCAGCTGCGAGACCAGCAGCTGCTCCTTGCGGACGTACTTCAGCGCGTCGCCGCCGACGAGCGCCTCGACGCGGTGCACGCCCGAGCCGATGGAGGCGTCGGAGACCAGCTTGACCAGGCCGAGCTGGCCGATCCGGTCGACGTGCGTGCCACCGCAGAGCTCGCGGGAGTACTCGCCCATGTCGACCACGCGGACGTCGTTGCCGTACTTCTCGCCGAACAGCGCGACCGCGCCCAGCTCGAGGGCCTTGTCCTTGGTCGTGGTGTAGCTCTGCACCTCGACGTTGGTCTGGAGGTAGTCGTTGACCTCCTCCTCGACCTCGGTCAGCACGTCCGCCGACACCGAACCCGGCGTGGTGAAGTCGAACCGCATGCGGCCCGGCGAGTTCAGCGAACCCGCCTGCGCCGCGCGCTTGCCGTACGCGCCGCGGACGGCCGCGTGCACCAGGTGCGTCGCCGAGTGCGAACGCTCGATCGAGAGCCGGCGGTGCGCGTCGACCGAGCCGGTGAGCTTGGTGTCCAGCCCGACCTCGCCGTCGACGACCTCGACGCGGTGCACGAACAGGCCCGGCACGATCTTCTGGACGTCCAGGACCTTCAGCTCGACGCCGTCACCCAGCAGCACGCCGGTGTCGGCGACCTGGCCACCGCTTTCGGCGTAGAACGGCGTCCGGTCGAGGACCAGCTCCGCCTTCTTGCCCGCCGAGACGCTGCGCACCGGCTGACCGTCTTCGAGCAGCGCGACGACCTTGGCCTCGGCCTGCAGGTCGGTGTAGCCGAGGAACTCGGTCTCGCCGTGCTGCTCCAGGACCTTCCGGTACTCCGAGAGGTCGCCGTGGCCGGTCTTGCGGGCCGCCGCGTCCGCCTTCGCGCGCTTGCGCTGCTCGTCCATGAGCGTGCGGAAGCCCTCTTCGTCGACGGTCAGGCCCTGCTCGGCCGCCATTTCGAGGGTGAGGTCGATCGGGAAGCCGTAGGTGTCGTGCAGCTGGAACGCCTTGTCGCCCGCGAGCACGTCGCCGCCGCCGCGCTTGGTCTCCTCGGCCGCGAGGTCGAAGATGCGCGAACCGCTGGTCAGGGTCGAGAGGAACGCCTCCTCCTCAATCCGGACGACCTCGTTGATGCGGTCGAAGCCGGAGACCAGCTCGGGGTAGGTCGGGCCCATGGTGTCGCGGACGACCGCCGCGAACGCCTGCAGCACCGGCTCGTGCACGCCGAGCAGGCGCGAGGAGCGGATGATGCGGCGCAGCAGGCGGCGCAGCACGTAGCCGCGGCCGTCGTTGCCCGGGGTGACGCCGTCGCCGATCAGCATGACACCGGTGCGGGCGTGGTCGGCGATGACGCGGAAGCGGACGTCGTCGGCGTGGTTGCTGCCGTAGCGGCGGCCCGAGAACTCCTCCGCGCGGCCGATGACCGGGCGCACGAGGTCGGTCTCGTAGACGTTCTCGACGCCCTGCAGGATCGTCGCGACGCGCTCGACGCCCATGCCGGTGTCGATGTTCTTCTTCGGCAGCTCGCCGATCGGCGGGTGGCCGAGCTTGGGGCTCAGGTCGCCGCGGACGTCCTGCATGAAGACGAGGTTCCAGATCTCGATGTAGCGATCCTCGTCGGCGACCGGGCCGCCCTCGCGGCCGTACGCCGGGCCGCGGTCGTAGTAGATCTCCGAGCACGGGCCGCCGGGACCGGGCACGCCCATGTCCCAGTAGTTGTCCTTGCCGTCGCGGGCCTGGATGCGCTCGCCGGGCAGGCCGGTGAGCTTGCGCCACAGCCCGGCCGCTTCGGAGTCGTCGTTGTAGACGGTCGCCCAGATGCGGTCGGGGTCGAGGCCGAAGCCGCCTTCGCTCTGGGGCTTGGTGATCAGCTCCCAGGCCGCCTCGATGGCGCCTTCCTTGAAGTAGTCGCCGAAGGAGAAGTTGCCGGCCATCTGGAAGAACGTGTTGTGCCGGGTGGTCTTGCCGACCTCGTCGATGTCCGGCGTGCGCACGCACTTCTGCACGGAGGTCGCGCGCGGGTACGGCGGCGGCGCCTCACCGAGGAAGTACGGCTTGAACTGGACCATGCCGGCGTTGACGAACAGCAGGTTCGGGTCGTCGAGGATCAGCGGCGCGCTGGGCACGCGCGTGTGGCCGCGGCCTTCGAAATGGCGCAGGAAACGGTCGGTGATTTCGTGTGTGTCCACGGGTCAGTCCTTGTGGCTGTGGTTCGGAACGGGGTGGGCGGCGTGGCTGCGGCGAAGGGGTTCCGGGCAGGCCCGGATCAGCCCTCCGCCCGGCGAGCTCGCCGGACCGGGCGCCGGGCGGCGGCGTGCCGTCCCTCGGCGCGGGGCGCTGACACGCCCGTCCGCTCCTCGACCATGTCGTGCAGCTCCTGTTCCCGCTCGTTCATGCCCGCACGCACCTCGGCGCCGAACGAACCCACGGCGCCGGCCAGCTCGCGCACGGCGTCCCCCAGGTTCGATGCTAACCCGGCCGGGGTGGCCTGACGAGCGGTTTCGGCGGCCTTGCGGGACAGCGCGACGCCGGCGACCACGCCGACGCCGAGCCAGAACAGCCGCTTCATTTCCCGGCCTTCCTGGCGGCCTTGAGAGCGCTCTTCTTCTTGCGCGCCTTGATCGCCTTGGACAGGCCGTAGGACAGCGCCGCGGTCTTGACCAGCGGGCCGCCGAGGGTGGCGGTGAAGACGGAGGTGAGCGCGGAGACGTTGCCGGTGACCGCCTGCGCGTTCGCGGTGATCCCGTCGACCCGCTCGAGCTGGGTGTTGACGTGCGTGATCGTCTCGTTCGCGCCGATCAGCAGCGGATCGGTGTTGCTGTTGGTGCGCTCGATCGCCTCGGTGGCCGCGTCCAGCGTCTTGCCGAGCTTGATCAGCGGGATCGCCAGCAGGACGACCAGCACCACGAATGCTCCTGCGGCGATCAACGCGGCGATCTGCCCTGCCGACACGGGCCCTCCTCGGTTCAGGGGTCGGGATGCCGACTGAGGTTACCGCCTGGCCGGGTCCCCGACCGTGTCACCCCGCCGGGCCGGGAAAACGCCTCGCCACCGGCCGCGGCCGCCCGGTACACCTGGGTGATGGACCACGACAGCGGACCCGGCCGGCGGGTCCTCGCCGGGCCGGGCGGAACCGCGGCCGACCTGCTGGCCGGGCTGCCCGGCGCCGACCTGACCACGGTGCAGCTGGAGATCGCGCGCAGGCGTGCGGCCCGGCTGGCCGGGCCCGACGTGCTGCGCCGGCACCGGACCGATCGGTTCACGGGGCCGAGCCCGCTGCCGTTCGGCCGGCTGCGCCGGGTCGAAGACGCCGTGATCGGCACCGCCACCGGCTTCGACCTGGTCACCCTCTCTCCGCTCGTCCCGCTCGGCACCCATTCGGCGGTGGCCGGGGTGGCCCAGCACCGGGTGGTGCCGACCGGCCGCGGCACCGAGGTCGCCGCCGACCCCACGACCGGTCTGGCCTTGGAGGCGGCGGTCCGGCGTTCGTCGGAGGACGTCGTCCGCCTGGCCGCGGTGCAGCGCGTGGTGCGGGCCCAGCAGGTCCCGGCCGGGCTGTTCGCCCACTTCTCGCTGTTCGGCGCCGTGACGGCCGGCCGGGACACCGGCGACCTGGCCTTCGAGCGGCGGCACCTGGCCGAACACGCCGCGCTGCTGGCCGGGGCCTGCCGGGTGCTGGGCGCGTCCGCGGTCGAGCTGGGCGTGACCGTGCTCGACCCCCGGTTCGAGGGGCTGCTCGACGCGGTGCCGGACGTGCCGATCCGGCCGTTCCCGGAGCGGGAAGGCGGCCGAGGCGGCTACTACGAAGGCCTCTGCTTCAAGGTGTACGCGTCCTTCGGCGGCGAGCTCGCCGAAGTGGGTGACGGCGGCTTCACGCCGTGGACGCAGAAGCTGCTGGGCAACGCGAAGGAACGCCTCCTGACCAGCGCCCTGGGCGTGGATCGGCTGGCGACGCTCCTCTAACGCTCCTTCACCACCGCGCGGTACAGCGCCGCCATGTCGTCGTCGCCGTGCCCGGCCTCGACCGCTGCCTCCAGGTGGGTCAGGACCGCCTTCGCCCCCGCGAGGTCGACCTCGTCCCCGGCGGCTTCCACGACCAGGCGGGCGTCCTTCGCCGCCAGCCCGGCCGGGAACGATGCCGCGTACTCGCTCGTCAGCATCGCGCCGCCCTTCACGTGCGCGTAGCCGACGTCGAGGCCGCCGCCCTTGATCGTCTCCAGGAACAGCTGCGGGTCCAGGCCCAGCGCGCCGGCCAGGCCGAGGCTCTCCGCCGTCGCGTTGGTCAGCGCGAGCACCCACGCGTTCACCACCAGCTTCAGGCGGCTGCCGCGGCCGGCGGGGCCGAGCCACTGCGTCTTGATGGCGACCGCGTCGAACACCGGCGTCGCCTTGGGCCGGGCCTCCTCGGGCCCGGACGCCAGCACCTGCAGCTGGGCTTGTTCCGCCGGCTGCCGGGTGCCGAGCACCGGTGCGTCGACGAACACCACGCCCGCCTTCTCCGCCATCGCGGCGAGCCGGTCGGTCCAGTCGAGGCCGACGGTGCTCATCTGCAGCCACAACGTCCCCGAAGCCGGCGACGCCGCTTCGAACGCTTCGGCCACGGCGGGGCCGTCGGCGAGCATCGTGACGAGGATGTCCGCGCCGTCGGCCGCGGCGGAGGCCGACTCGGCCACCGTGGCGACGTCGGAGAGGGGTTCGGCCTTCTCCCGGGTCCGGTTCCAGACGCGGACGTCGAGGCCCGCCTTGGCGATGTTGGCCGCCATCGGGGCGCCCATGATCCCGGTGCCGAGAAACGCGATTGTCATGCCGCCATCGTCCCGGAGGCGGGACGCGGCCGCGCGCTCAGTAGTCGCCGAGGAGGCAGAAGGGGTGGCCCGCCGGGTCGGCGTAGACGCGCCAGCCCCGGCCGCCGAGATCGGGGTCGAGCAGCCGGCCGCCGTGCGCGAGGACGGCGTGGTGCGACTCGCGGAAGTCGTCGACCTCGAAGTCCAGGTGGAACTGCTGCGGGAAGGACGGATCGGGCCAGCTCGGCGGCCGGTGGTCCGGCGCGCGCTGGAAGCCGAGGACCATCCCGTTCACGTGCAGGGTCGACCAGTCCTCGTCCACGCGCCACCGCGGATCGGGGAGATCCACATCGCCACCGAGCAGGGCCTGGTAGAAGCGGGCGAGCACCAGCGGCTCCGGACAGTCCAGGACGATGCACTGCAGCGTCGCGGGCACGGGCACGCCTCCTGCCGTCGTGGGGCCCTCCCCGGTCGGGGCCGCCTGGAGGGGAAGAGTTTACGAACCCCGATGATCTTGCCCCCCCGCGGCCCACGATCGGGGGAACGACGGGGCTTGTTCGGCCGGCAAGACCAGAGGGCCGGCAGCGATCGGCGGCCGGGCGACCAGCACCGGAGGGCGGCGGCCGGCGAGCAGGCGGGCGGCGGCCAAGCAGCGGGCGGAAGCCCAGCATGGACGACGGCGGGCAGGCAGGCAGGCAGCGGCCAAGGAGCGGGCGGAAGCCCAACATGGGCGACGGCGGGCGGGCGGCGGGCGGGCGGCGGCCTGCCAAGCAGTGGGCAGGCGGCGGCCAGACTGCGGCAGCAGGAGCGATGGCGGGCAGGCGGCGGCCGCAACCGGCCAGCGGCGCCCGGCCGGCGCCGCCCCTCACTCGCCGCGGATCGTGCGCCTCAGCTTGGGCACCCGGTCGGCCAGGGTTCGCTCGGCTCCCCGCTGTGTCGGCTCGTAGTAGTCCCGCCC
>NZ_JBSGJD010000160.1:0-22775 GCF_053605405.1 Amycolatopsis sp. NPDC003861 | reverse complement strand
ACGTCGTCCAGAAGGGCGCCGAGCTGCTCGGCGTCTCCGGCACGCTGATCAAGACAGCGGCGGCCCTCCGGTGAGTCCCAGCGGCCCACCTTCAGCGAGTCCCGACGACCGACCCTCGGCAAGTCTCGACGGCCCATCCTCGGCAAGTTCCCGCGGCCCATCCTCGGCGAGTCCCCGCGGCCCACCCTCGGCAAGTCCCGACGGCGGCCGTTCGGCGAGGCCGGACAGCGAGCGTTCGCCGACGCCGTCGGGCGTCGGCCGCGCCCCTTCGGCGAGTGCGAGCCGCAAGTGCTCGCCGAGGTCGGCGGGCCCTTCGGTGAGCGCGAGCAGCAGGTGTTCGCTGCCGACCCTCGCGTGGCCGAACTCCCGGGCCAGCTCGCACGCCCGGCTCATCGCCCGCCCCACTGCGGGGTGGTCTCCCTGGAACATCAGTCCTCCCGGCCGCGGTGCTTGCGGTGCACGGTCTGCTTGGTCACTCCGAGCCGCTCGGCGATGTCCTGCCACGACCAGCCGGCTCGCCGCGCCGCCGCCACCTGCTCGGCTTCCAGCTGCTCGGCCAGCCGCCGCAACCTTGCGACCGCGCGCAGCGCGATGTCGGGGTCGGAGCTGCGCACCGTGTGCTCGAAGTCGGTCATCAGGCTCACCGCGTCAGCATATGCTGACACCTTGACACCGTCAACATATGCTGACGGCCCGACACCTTGGTACTAGGACCTTCGCGGCTTCCCTCGCCTCGGCACTGCCGCCAGGGTGACCGCATGATCTTGAAATCCCGCCGCGCCCGGAAGTGGGCGATCGTCGTGGCGAGCGTGCTGGTCGTCGTGGTCGCCGGGGCGGTCACGCTGTTCGAGGTGTCGAAGTCGCCGACCTTCCAGTTCTTCGGCACCCTCGTGGACCGCGTGGACACCACCGAGAAGGTCGTCGCCCTCACCTTCGACGACGGGCCCGATCCCGCGGGGACGAAGACGATCCTCGACACGCTGCACAGCCGTCAGGTGCCCGCGACCTTCTTCCTCATCGGCCGGGACATGGCCGCGCACCCGGACCTCGCCCGGGACATCGCCGCCGCCGGGCACGAGCTCGGCAACCACAGCT
Organism: Amycolatopsis sp. NPDC003861; assembly: GCF_053605405.1. Taxonomy (NCBI): domain Bacteria; kingdom Bacillati; phylum Actinomycetota; class Actinomycetes; order Pseudonocardiales; family Pseudonocardiaceae; genus Amycolatopsis; species Amycolatopsis sp. NPDC003861. The sequence continues at coordinate 21,680 of NZ_JBSGJD010000160.1, read as the reverse complement.
TCAGCCACGACCGGATGATCGGCGTGACACCGTCCTGGGTCGCCGACGAGGTCGAAGCCACCGACGCCCTCATCCGCGCGGCCGGGTACACCGGCGACATCCTCTTCCGGCCTCCGAACGGCAAGAAGCTCTTCGCCCTGCCGAGCTACCTGTCCGAGCACCACCGCACGACGATCACCTGGGACGTGGCGCCGGACTCCGACGGCACCCCGGACACGGCCACCGTGGAAGGGGCCGTCGTCGACCAGGTCCGGCCGGGCTCGATCGTGCTGCTGCACGCCATGTACGCCTCGCGTGAGCAGACGCGCCGGGCCATCGGGCCGATCCTCGACCAGCTCAAGCAGCGCGGCTTCCGGTTCGTGACCGTGTCGCAGCTGCTGGCAGCCCGACACTGACCACCCACTCGCCGTCCCGCGGGCCGTGGGTCAGCGCTCCCCCGGCCGCCGCGGCCTGCTCGGCGAGCCCGGCCAGCCCGTAGCCGGCACCCACCCGGGGCGTTCCCTTCAGCGCGTTGCGCGCGGTGATCGTCACCCGCTCCCCCGCCTCGACGTCGAACCGCAGCCGGACGCCGGGACCGTTGTGGCGCAGGGCGTTCACCGCGGTTTCGGCGATGAACCGTTCGGCGAGCTCCCGCACCGGGGGCGGCAGGGCGGGCAGCACCGGGTCGCGGTCGAGGACCAGCCCCGCGGTGCGCAGCCGGGCCAGCACCTCGGCGAGGTCGGGGGCGCGTTCGGCGTCGTCGCGCAGGTCGTCCAGGGTGCGGCGGACGAGCGTCAGCGCGCCACGGCCGGCGGCCAGGAGCGTGTCGAGGCGGGCGCGGTCGGCGTCGGTCAGGTCGCCGACCGCGCGCAGCGTCTCGGCCTGCACGAGCATGACGGCGGTGGTCTGGGCGAGCGTGTCGTGCAGCCGCCGGGCCGCGCGCTCGGCCCGGTCCGCGAGCGCGCGACGGCGTTCGGCACCCAGCAGCCAGGCCACCGCGCTGATCGTGACGACGAGGAGCGTGCCGTCGAGCGGGCCCTTCGCCGGGTACACCGCCGCGCCGGTGGCGAGCGCCGCCGCGGCCGCGAGCCACCGCTGCGGTGTGCTGTGGAGAGCGAGCAGCACCGGCACGTACATCGTGTTGCGCGGCTGTTCGAGCAGCAGGTGCCCGGCCGTCGCGAGGGTCACGACCACGAGCACGAGGGCCGGCACGCGGCGCGACCACAGCAGCGGGACGAGCTGGGCGGCGCTGAGCCCGGCGGCGAGCCACCCCTGCTGCGGTGTCCACGCCCCGCTGGCGAAGAACACCGCGGCGACGGCCGCCGTCGTGACGAAAGACTGACGCATGGGCCGACAGTAGAGTGCGGGCATGATCCGGGTGCAGGTCGTCGACGACCACGCGCTGGTGCGTGAGGGCATCGCGCTGATCCTGGGCGCGCAGCCGGACCTCGAGGTGGTCGCGCAGTACGCGAGCGGCCCGGAGCTGCTGGCGTCGCCGGTGCCCGCCGACGTCGTCCTGCTCGACCTGTACCTGCCGGGGATGGACGGCCTCGAAGTCCTGCGCCGGCTCGGCCCCTCGGCGGCGCAGGTCCTGATGCTGACGACGGTCGGCCGGCCGCGGGAGATCCGCGAAGCCCTGAGTTCGGGTGCGGCGGGGTTCGTGCTGAAGGACGCCTCGGGCGACGAACTCGCGGCGGCCGTCCGGGCGGCCCACCAGGGCGTGACGGCCTTGAGCCCGGCGGCGGCCTCGGCGTTGAGCGGCGGTGGTGCGCTGACACCGCGGGAGCGCGACGTGCTGGAGCTGCTCGGCGAGGGACTGTCCAATAAGGACATCGCGGCCCGGCTGCGGCTGGCCGAGCGGACGGTGAAGGTCCACGTCGGCAACGTGCTGGCCAAGCTCGGCGTGACCAGCCGCACCCAGGCGGCGCTGGTGGCCAGGGACCGCTGAGGGAAAGTGCGGTGCCCGCCGTGGTGACCGGGACGGCGAGCCGGGCGCGCAAGCGTTTGCCGGCGACCGCCCCGGTGGGCAGCGGCAGGTCACCCCGTGACGTACCGGGTCAGCATCGCGACCATCTCGTCCTCCAGCCGCCGGGCGTCGACCGGGTCGGGTTCGGCCAGCAGGTCGTGGACGGCCAGCTCGACCGTCGCGATGACCAGGCGGGCCGCCGTGGCGGTGTCGGCGACGCGGACCTCGGGGTGGCCCTCCAGCAGGGCCTGGGTGTGGCCGGCCATGTCCTGCTTCACCCGGCCGATCCGCTCCAGCAGCTCATTCGACCGCGGGGCGTGCTCCAGCAGCATGCGCAGCAGGTGGGGGTCGTCGCGGTGGGCCTCGACGGCGAGCCGGACGAAGACGCGGAAGACCTCCTCGATCGACTCGGGCAGCGGGCCGGTCAGCACCTTGGCCGCGGCCGCCGTGCCACCGTCGAGGTGCCGGGTCAGCAGCTCGGCGAGGATCGCGTCCTTGTTCGGGAAGTACTGGTACAGCGAGCCGATCGAGATGCCGGCGCGCTCGGCGATGCGGTTGGTGGTACCGGCGGCGTAGCCGTGGTCGCCGAAAACGTGAGCAGCCGCGGCCAGGATCCGCTGCCGGGTCAGCTCGGCGCGCACCTGCCGCGGCTGTTTACGTGGCTGGATGCGGCGCTGGTCCGACGGCACGGGATCCTCCGGGAAAGCGAGTAGTCAAGATCTGAATATTTGCTCATAATTGTGCCATGACCAGCACAAACACGCTGCCCCGCGTCTCCGCGGCCGAGGTGCGGGCCCGGCTGGGCGAGCCCGAGGCGATGATCAAGGCCAAGATCGGCGGCCACCTCGACCGGCACGCCCGCCGCTTCATCGCGCACTCGCCGTTCCTGACGCTGGCCACCGCGGACGCCGCGGGCCGCGCCGACTGCTCGCCCCGCGGCGACTACCCCGGGTTCGTCAAGGTCCTCGACGAGCACACCCTGGCGCTGCCCGACCGGCCCGGCAACAAGATCGCCGACTCCTTCCGCAACATCGCCGAGAACGACGGCGTCGGCCTGCTGTTCTTCGTCCCCGGCATGCGGGAAACGCTGCGGGTCAACGGAAGCGCGTACGTCACCGACGCCCCGGACGTCCTCGCCCGGATGCGCACCGAGGCCAAGGCACCGGAGCTGGCGATCGTCGTCGACGTCGCCGAGGTGTACTTCCACTGCGGCCGCGCGCTGATCCGCTCGCGCCTGTGGGACCCGGCGAGCCAGGCGCTCGCGGCGGAACTGCCGTCGGCGGGCGAGGTCGCCGGCGAGATGATGAACGTCGACCCGGCGCTGCTCGACCAGCTCCTCGAAGCGGGCTACCGGAAGCTGTACTGACATGCAGAAGACGATCCTGGAGCGCATCGAGCGCGTGACCGAAGACGTCGTTTCGCTGGTCCTGCGCGGCGACGAAGGCCCGTTGGCGCCGTGGGAACCGGGCGCGCACATCGACCTGGAGCTGCCGAACTGGCTGACGCGGCAGTACTCGCTGTGCGGTGACCCCGGTGACCTCTCGGCCTACCGCATCGCGGTCCGGCACGACCCGCTGAGCCGCGGCGGCTCGGAGTACGTCCACCTGTTCCTGCGACCGGGGCGGACGCTGACGGTTTCCTTGCCCCGCAACCACTTCCCGCTGCGGCCCGCGCCGGAGTACCTGTTCGTGGCGGGCGGGATCGGGATCACGCCGATCCTGCCGATGCTGCGCTCCGCCGCCGCCTCCGGTGCCGCGGTGACGCTGGCGTACGCGGGCCGCCCGTTCGCCGCCGAACTCGCGTCGCGGTACGGGGACCGCGTGCGGCTCGGCCGACCCGACCTCGCGGCGCTGGCCGGGGAGTTCCCGACGGCGGAGGTGTACTGCTGCGGCCCGGCGTCGCTGGTGGACGCGGCCGAGGCGGTGTTCCCCGCGGTGCACACCGAGCGGTTCGAGCCCACCCGGCGGGCGTTCGGGCCGGACACCCCGTTCGAAGTGGGGTGCGCCCGGTCCGGGGGCACGATCCAGGTCCCGGCGGACGAGTCGCTGCTGGACGCGCTGAACCACGCCGGGCGGCCGGTGCCGTCCGCGTGCCGGGAAGGCGTGTGCGGCAGCTGCGAAGTGCGGGTCGTGGCGGGCGAGCCCGAGCACCGCGACGACATCGGCGCGGCGGCGGGCCGGATGTACCCGTGCGTGTCCCGCGCGCTGTCCCCGCGGCTCGTGCTGGACGTCTGATGATCCCGAAGGTGCGCCGCCCCCGGACGCGGCGGATGATCACCCTGGAAGTCCGCGCGACCACCGCGCCCAGCCCGGCGTTCCGCACGATCACCCTCGGCGGTCCCGGGCTGGCGGAGTTCGAGCCGGCCGGCGACGACCAGGCGGTGCGGCTGTTCTTCCCGCGCGTGGGTCAGGATCGGCTCCGCATGCCCACGCTGGACAACGAGGGCTGGATGGCCGAACTGCTCGTGCTGCCGAAGTCCCGCCGCCCGTGGGTCCGCAACTACACGATCCGGCGGGCCCGGCCCGGCGAGATCGACATCGAGTTCGCCCTCCACGACGGCGACGCGCCCGCGGCCGACTGGGCGCGCCGGGTGCGCCCGGGCGATCCGGGCGGCGTCTTCGACCTCGGCGTCAGCTACCTGCCGCCGCCCGGGGTGTCGTGGCAGCTGCTGGCCGGGGACGAGAGCGCGCTGCCCGCGATCCTGGCGATCCTCGAGCACGCCGGGGCCGGCCTCGTGGCGGAGGTGTTCCTCGAAGTGCCCTCCCCGGCGGACGTGCGGGAGATCGAGGCACCGCCCGGGGTGCGGGTGCACTGGCTGCCCCGCCCGGGGCCCGGCCGGCGTCCGGGCGTGCTGGCCCTGACGACGATCCGGGACGCCGTCCTGCCGTCCGGGCCCGCCTACGCGTGGGTCGCCGGGGAGGCCGCGCTGGCCACGGGCGTGCGCCGCCACCTGGTGCGCGACCGCGGCTGGCCGAAGGCGGACATCGCGTTCCTCGGCTACTGGCGCCACGGCCGCGCGGCGCCCGGCTGAGCCAGCGGCCACGCGACGACGTAGCAAGCCACCGCCACGAGCCCGCCCCGGACCGCGCCGATCAGCAGGCAGCGCACCCAGTCGTAGCCGCTGACCTCGCTCACCGGGTCCGTCAACCCGAGCAGCGCTCCCACCACCAGCCCCGCACCGAGTCCGGCCGCCACCACCCACCGGCCGGTGCGGGGCAACGCCGGCCATGCCCGCGAACCCCGCGGGACCCGGCGGTACCAGCGCACGACCAGCACCGCGAGCAGGAGCAACCCGCCGGCGGACGACACGTACCCGATGACGTTGTACAGGCGGTGCGGGCCGACGACGGAGACCCGCAGCCCCTTCCAGTGCCGCACGGCGAAGCCGTCGGTGTGGGTGAACGCGTCCCAGAGCAGGTGGGTGGCCGCCCCCACGACGACCGAGACCACCGCGCCGAGCCACGGGACCCGGCCGGGGCGCGGCACCCGCTCCCGCCAGCCGGCCGGCCCGAACGCCAGGGCCGGCGCGAGGACGGCGTACCCCACCGCCACGAGCACCAGCCCGAGCAGCAGGTCCACGCTCACCAGGCCCATCGGCTCGTGGGTCAGCTCCCCGCCCGGGAGCGGCACGTAGTACGCGACGTCGGGCGCGAGCGAACCCGCGACCAGGCCGGGTAGCCAGAGCCACCGGGCCAGCGGCACCACCGCGGCCGGGTGCGCGAACGTGAACGGCAACGGACTCCCCCGGGGTCGGCTTGACCGGCCGCCCAGCTTAGGGCGGGTACCATCGCGGTGAGGAGGCAGCGTGGGCGAACTCGGGCTGGCCGACACGAACGGCATCCTCGCGCTGCCCTGGGTCCGCCCGGACCGGACCAGCGCCGGCCTCGGCTGGGACCGGGTCTACGTCTCCCGGCAGCGGGAGCGCCCGTACCGCGCCGAGTTCGGGGCCGCCGGCAGCCACCAGCTGATCCTGCACCTCGACGGCCCCGTGACCGTCCGGCGCGCGGTCGGGACCGCGCGCGAACAGAGCCGGCGGATGCCCGCCGGCCGGCTCTTCCTGCAGCCGTCGCACGCCGAGCTGTCCGTCGAGCTGGGCGGGGCGCTCGACACCGTGCACGTCTACCTCGCCGACGTCGCCGTCCAGGAGGCCGCCGGGAAGACCGTGCAGCTCGCAGAGGAGCTCGGCAGCCACGATCCGCTGCTCGAACAGCTGGTGCTGAGCCTCGACAGCGTCGTCCGCGACTGGGAGCCGGGTGCCCGGACCTACGCCGACCAGCTCGGCGCGCTCGTCGCCGCCCAGCTCGTGCGCCACCACCGCGCCGGGCACGTCCCGGAGCCCGAGCCGGCCCGCGGCCTGTCCGACCGCCAGTTCGCGGCGGTCCGCGACCTGATGGCCGAACGGCTGGCCGAGCCGGTGCCGCTGGCCGACCTGGCCGCCCTCGCCGGGCTGAGCGTCAGCCAGTTCTCCCGCCGGTTCAAGGCCCGCACCGGCCTGCCCCCGCACCGCTACCTGCTGCGGCTGCGCGTCGAGCGGGCCGGGCTGCTGCTGCGCACGGGCGACGACCCGATCGCCGAGATCGCGGTCCGCTGCGGGTTCTCGCACCAGGAGCACCTCACGCGGGTGCTGCGCGCCCAGCTCGGCACCACCCCGGCCGCTCTGCGCCGCCTCGGCTGACACACGCGCGTTTCGTGCCGTCGAGCAGCACGAACGTGCAGGACCGGGCCTCGTTCGCGGCCGGATACTGCCTCGCATGACCTCGTTCAGCTACGCCGCGAACCCCGTCCGGGTGGTCTTCGGCTCGCTCGGCACGCTCGGCGCGGAGGCCGACCGGCTCGGGCTCGGCCGGGTCCTGCTGATCGGCCGCCCGCGCCACGGCGACCGGGCCGCCGAGGCGCTCGGCCCCCGGCTGGCCGCGCGCTTCGAAGACGCCATCGAGCACACGCCCGTCGACGTCACCGAGCGCGCGCTCAAGGTCGTCGCCGAGCACGACGTCGACGGGGTCGTCGCGATCGGCGGCGGCTCGGCGACCGGGCTGGCCAAGGCTCTCGCCCTGCGGACCGGCCTGCCGCAGCTGATCGTCCCGACGACGTACGCGGGTTCCGAACTGACCGCCGTCCTCGGCGAGACCGCCGACGGGCGCAAGACCACGCAGCGGAACCCGGCGGTCCGGCCGGCGACCGTCCTCTACGACGTCTCGCTCACGCTGTCGCTGCCGGTCCCCGTGTCGGCGGCGAGCGGGCTGAACGCGCTCGCCCACGCCGTCGAGGCGCGGTACGCCCCGGACGCCAACCCGATGACCGACCTGCTCGCCGCCGAAGCGATCCGGCTGCTCACCGGCGCCCTGCCGCGGATCGCCGCCGATCCGTCCGATGTGGCCGCCCGGACCGACGCGCTCCGCGGCGCCTGGCTCGCGGGGACGTGCCTCGACGCGGTGCGGATGGGCCTGCACCACCGGCTCTGCCACCACCTCGGCGGCAAGTTCGGGCTGCCGCACGCCGAAACCCACGCCGTCCTCCTCCCGTACGTCATGGCGCACCAAGGGCTCGACGACGCCGCGGAGGTGTTCGACCTGGCCGCGTCGCTCCCGATCCCGCGTTCGCTGGCCGAGCTGGGCCTCACCGAAGCCGACCTCGGCAGCGAACCGGAAGCGGACCTGCTGCGTCAGGCGCTGCACGGCACCCGGCCGGCCACGCGCCCGAGTCTCAAGGCGCTCACGAAGCAGGTCGTCGACAGCTTCGCCGAGGCGCCGGACCGCGTGCGCCTGCTGCTGAGCGACCTGGTCGAGACGCTGCACGGCTACGCGATCCGCACCGACCTCACCCAGGACGAGTGGGAGTACGCGATCGGCTTCCTGACCCGGGCCGGGCACATCACCACCGACACGCGGCAGGAGTTCATCCTGCTGTCGGACACCCTGGGCGTGTCGAGCGTCGTCGACGTCCTGACCAACTCGCGCACACCCGACACGACGCCGTCGGCCGTCCTCGGCCCGTTCTACGTCGACGGTCCGCCGGAGACACCGCAGGGCACCGATCTGGCCGCGGGCCTGCCCGGTACGCCCCTGGCCGCGGACATCCGCGTGGTCGACACGGCGAACACCCCGGTCCCGGACGCGATCGTCGACGTCTGGCAGTCCAATGAGGACGGTTTCTACGACGTCCAGCTGCCCGACGTCGACGGCCCGGTGCTGCGCGCCCGCTTCCGCACCGACGCCGACGGGCGGCTGCGCTTCCGGACGATCGTCCCCAGCGCGTACCCGATCCCGGCCGACGGCCCGGTCGGGCAGCTGCTGGACGCCGTCGGGCGGCACCCCTACCGGGCGCCGCACGTGCACTTCATGATCGCCAAACCCGGCTACCGCACGCTGATCACGCAGCTGTTCGTCGCCGGCGGGGAGTATCTCGACTCGGACACCGTGTTCGGCGTCAAGGACGGCCTGATCGTCGACTTCACCGACGGGCTCGACTTCACCTTCCGGATTTCAGGGAGCAGCGCATGACCTACGACACCGACGTCATCGTGGTCGGCAGCGGCCCGGCCGGCGGCTCCGCGGCGCTGCTGCTCGCCACCTACGGCGTGCCGGCCGTGCTGGCGACCAAGTACGGCTGGACGGCCAACACCCCGCGCGCCCACATCACCAACCAGCGGACCATGGAGGTGCTGCGCGACCTCGGCGTCGAGGACAAGGCCCTGGCCGCCGGGACACCGCCGGAGCTGATGGGCGACACCGTGCTCTGCACGTCGCTGACCGGGCCGGAGATCGGCCGGATCGCCAGCTGGGGCACCGGCGACCGGTCGTCGTCGGAGTACGCGGCGGCGAGCCCGTGCCACATGATCGACCTGCCGCAGACCTACCTGGAGCCGATCCTGGTCAGCGAGGCCGCCGCGCGGGGCACGAAACTGCGGCTGGACACCGAGTTCCTGTCGTTCGCCCAGGACGATTCCGGGGTCGATGTGCGGTTCCGCGACCGCGTGCGCGGCGACGAGTTCACCCTGCGCGCCAAGTACCTCATCGGCGCGGACGGCGCCCGCAGCCGCGTCGCCGAACAAGCCGGCCTGCCGATCGCCGGGCAGACCGGCAAAGCGGGCAGCATGAACATCACGTTCACCGCCGACCTCGCGCGGTACGTGGCGCACCGGCCGAGCGTGCTGTACTGGGTGATGCGGCCGGGCGCGCACCTCGGCGGGATCGGGATGGGCCTGGTCCGGATGGTGCGGCCGTGGAACGAGTGGCTGCTGACCTGGGGCTACGACATCGCCCAGCCACCGCCCGAGGTCGACGCCGAGGAAGCGACGCGGCTGGTGCGGGACCTCGTCGGGGACCCGGCGCTGGACGTCGAGATCACCTCGACGTCGTTGTGGACGGTCAACCACAACTACGCGACCGAGTACCGCAGCGGCCGGGTGTTCTGCGCCGGGGACGCCGTGCACCGGCACCCGCCGTCGAACGGGCTGGGGTCGAACACGTCCGTCCAGGACTCCTACAACCTGGCGTGGAAGCTCGCGATGGTGCTGCGCGGCGAGGCGGGCGAGGGCCTGCTGGACAGCTACACGGCCGAGCGGGCGCCGGTCGGCAAGCAGATCGTCGACCGGGCGAACCTCAGCCGCGACCAGTTCGGGCCGATCTTCGCCGCGCTGGGGATCTCCGGCGACACCGACGCCGACGGCATCTCGGCCGGGCTCGAGACCTGCCTCGCGCCCACGGCCGAGGGGGCACGCAAGCGGCATGAGCTGGAGCAGGCGATCGAGCTGAAGCACTACGAGTTCAACGCGCACGGCGTCGAGCTGGACCAGCGGTACGTCTCCGGGGCGGTGCTGCCCGACGGCGTCCCGGCTCCGGTTCCCGACGGCGACCCCGAGCTGTTCCACCGGCCGAGCACCGAGCCGGGCGCGAAGCTGCCGCACGCGTGGCTGGTCGGCCCTCACGGCCGTCGCGTGTCCACTTTGGACCTCGTGGGCGGCGGCCGCTGGACGCTCCTGACCGGCCTCACCGGCACCCCGTGGCGCGACGCGGCAGCCAAGGTGGGCGCCGAGCTGGGCCTGGACCTGCGGACGGTCCGCATCGGCGACCCGGACGTCCGCGACGCCTACGGCGACTGGTCCCGCCTCCGCGGCATCGACGAGGCCGGCTGCCTCCTCATCCGCCCCGACGGCTACGTCGCCTTCCGCCACCCCACGCCGTCCCCCACCCCCGCCGAGACCCTCCTCCAGAACCTCCGCCACCTCCTGGCCCGTGATTGAACCCGGAACTCACGTGATTGAGCACGGAACTCACGTGATTGAAGCCGGAACTCGCGAGTTACGGTCCCAATCACGCGAGTTCCGGCTCTGATCACGCCAGATACGGCTCGGATCACGCGAGTTACGAGGTGGCGGTGACCTTGGTGAGGGTTACGGGGGTTTTCGGCGGGCCGCTGCCGTCGCCGATGCCGGGTTTTGCCGGGTCGATTCCGGCTCGGGCGATCGCGTCGAGGGTTTCCAGGCCGGCGTCGTCGATGCTGCCGAAGACGGTGTACTCCGGCGGGATGTCGATGTCGCCGAAGACCAGGAAGAACTGGGAGCCGCCGGAGTCCGGGGCCGTGGTCTTCGCCATCGCGAGGACACCGCGGCCGTACGTCAGGCCGGGGAACAGCTCGTCGCGGATCGTGTAGCCCGGGCCGCCGGTGCCGTCGCCCACCGGGTCGCCGCACTGCAGCATCTGCAACCCGGTGACGACCGACAGGCGGTGGCACGACGTGCCGTCGTAGAAACCCTGCCGGGCCAGGCTCAGGAAGTTGACCACCGTGCACGGCGCCAGCGCGCGGTCCAGCGTCAGCCCGATGTCGCCCGTGGTCGTCGCCAGCCGCACGCCGACCGTGCCCGAAGACGGCGCCGGGCCGTCGGGCGGCAGCGCCACCTTCTTCGGGGCCGGCGAGCCGGTGTCCGGGGTGAACGCGCAGGTCACCGGGTCGGCCAGCGGCTTGCTCCGCTTCGGCATCGGCGCCCGGCCGCCGGGGATCGCGCCCGGCGTCCCGGGCGCGGCCGCCGAAGTCGACGGCGACGGTGCCGTGGTCCGGAACGCGCCGCCGGCCTGGCCGTCCGGCTCGCGCAGGAACCCCGGGTAGCCCCAGGCCAGGAAGGCCAGCGCCATCACCACGACGATCACGACCGACCCGGTGATCACCACGATCGCCAACGTCGACGACCGCTTCGGCGGGACCGGGGGCGGCCACGGCGAATACGGGTACGGCGGCCCGGGTCTGCCGTCCGGCTCGCTCATCCACGCTCCCCTCGTCGGAGAGCACACCCTACTGCCGTCGGGACCGGGCGAAAACGGCGATCAGGGCAGGCCCCACGGCGCGCTCGGCCCGCCCGGCGCCACCGGCCGGACGCCGAAGTCCGGGCGATCCCCCTTCCGGTACACGAACGCGTCCTCACCGCGCCCGAGCTCGACCTGGACGTCCCCGCCGGCCAGCCGCCGCCAGCGGCGCGCCCGGCCGCGCGCGTCGGTCACCGCGAGCTCGCCGTCGATGCCCGGCCGCAGCACGCACGGCGCCCCGGCCTCGCTGTGCACCTTCAGCCAGCGCGTCTTCCCGCCGGTGCGGGACGCGCTGAGCAGGAACGCGCCTTCGGTGCGGAAGTCCCGCAAAGCGACGTCGCTCCAGGCCGCCGGTACCGCCGGGAACAGCCGCAGCACGCCACCCCAGCTCTGCACCAGCATGTCCTGCAGGGACTTCGCCGCCGACAGCGGCGTCTCGATGACCGGCCCGGACTCCTGGTACATCGTGTTGGGCTGGATGTACCGCCGCTGCAGCTCGCCGAGGTAGAACGCGGCCTGCTCGCCGCGCAGCATCTGCGCCGAGATCGACGCCGCCCCGGTGAACGTGTAGCCCTGCAGCGCGCCCTCGAAGCCGACCCAGTGGTTCAGCGACGTCTCGATGATCGCCCGGTGCTCCGGCTGCTCCCAGGTGACGTCGTAGAGCGGGTAGATCTGCAGCAGGTGCGAGTAGTGCCGGTGCGACTTCGCGAACGGCACGCCGGCGCCGATCATGTAGCCGTTGGCGTCGGCCGGGTAGCCGACGAGGTTCGCCAGCACGTTCCGCCAGCGCGGCGCCAGCGGATCGCCCGGTGCGTGTTGCAGGAGCGTCTTGCAGCCCCAGCGGATCAGCGAGAGGTCGTAGTTGCAGTCGGGGGCGTTGACACCGTACTCGGGCGAGAACGTCGGCGGCAGGTGGAGCCGGCCGTCCGGCCCGGGCGCGAGGAAGTGCAGGTAGTAGTTGATCGCCTTGCGCAGCAACGGGATCAGCGTGCCCCGGAGCAGGACGTGATCGAGAGTGTGCCGGTAGGACAGCCAGACGTTGTGCAGCGCCCAGGTCAGGTTGCCGACCTCCGGCGTCGGCGTGTCCTGCCCCGGGATCCCGACCGGGAACCCGCTGGTCGCGTTCGAGACGCCGTTGAGCAGCGTCATGTCGGTCGTCCGCGGGATCCCGGCCGAGTCGGCCTGGTACGGAGAAGCGACCTGCGAAGTCAGGTTGGCCCGGTACTTGTCCAGGGCGTAACTGACGGCGTCGAGCTCCAGGTGGTTGGAGCCGTGGATCAGCCAGTACTCGAGCTGGACGTTGAGGTTCCACCACGTCGCCGGCCACGGCGTGTTCTCCAGCCACGGCCCGGACGTCGCCATCACCGGCGCCTCGCGCCGCGCCGCCGACGCCACCTTGTACAGCTGGATCCAGTAGAAGCTCTGGAGCCGTGTGTCCGGAATGGACAAAAAGCTCTGCCGGTAGTAGTCGTGCCACCAGCGCCGGTGGTCCTGGGTCAGCGCGGCGAACGGAAGCGCCCGGCGGATCGTGCCCAGCGCCCGCGCGGCCGACGTCTTTCCGGGGTGCGACCAGGCCACCGACGTGTACAGCGTGCGGGCGCCGCCGCGCGTGGCCTCCCGCCAGGCCGTCACGTGCTCGCCGCCGGCCAGCAGCGGCTGGACGGCCAGCCGCGCGTCACCGCTGCCCGACATTTGCACCGGCGGGTTCGCGGTGTACCCGGCCGGCGGCGGCTTGTTCCACACCGGATCGGCCCGCGGGCTGACCGCGACCGCCGGGTGGAACACCCACTTGAACCCGCGCTCCCCCTCGGACGGGCGGATCTCGACGGCCAGCAAAGACTGTCCGGTGTGGACGATCGCCCGCAGGCTCAGACTGCCCGCGGACGTAGTGATCGTCCCGGTCAGCTCGGCGTTCCACAGGTCCATCCGCCAGTCGATCGCGGTGATCGCGCCGGCCGGTTCGAGCGTGAAGTACCCGATCGGGAGCCGGGCCAGGCCGAACAGCGAGCCGAACTCCGGGCGGTGGTCCTGCACCTGGCTGTGCTGGACGTTGAACCGGATCGCGTTCTGCCCGGGCTCCGCGTAGATACCCGAGCCGAGATAGCCGTTGCCCAGGAACGGGCCCTCGTACCAGGTCTTCGGCAGCCGCCGCCAGTACAGGTCCGCGGTGCCGAGGAACCCGGCCCAGCCGAAGTCGTCGCCACCGGGTGCCGCGGCGGCGAAACCCGGCGTCAAGCCGGCGGCGGCGATCCCGGCGAGCGCACCACCGAGCACCGTCCTGCGGGTGATGTCCATTCGACCTCCTCGTCGAAGAGCGGTTCAGCTCGGCAGGCCCCACGCGGGTGCGGGGCCGAGCGCGGGGACGTCCCGCGGCCCGGAGTCCGGCCGCCGGCCCCGCGGGGTGACGACGGCGGTGCCGCCGCGGCGCAGCCCGATCGCGATCCGCCCCGGCCCGGCCGCGCGCCACGGCAGCCGGCGCCCGTGCTCGTCGCGGACGTCGACGTCCCCGGCGACGCCGTGCTGCAGCACCAGGGGCTCGCCGGCTTCGCTGTGCACGCGGACGAATTCGGTCGTGCCGTCGCGGCGGGAGGCGTCCACGAGGAACGCGCCTTCCGCGCGCAGGCCGGCGATCGAGGCGTCCCGCCAGGTCGCCGACACCGACGGGAAGACCTTGAGCACCCCGCCGGAGCCCTGCATCAGCATGTCCACCACGGACTGCGCGGCGGTGATCGGGCTTTCGATCGCGAAGTTGGAGCCCTCGCGGTACATCGTGTTCGCGGTCAGCTCGGTGTCGGCGACGACGTTCCGGTCGAGGAAGAACTTCAGGTAGCGCAAGGCTTCCTCGGGCGCGTCCATCACCGACTTCATCGACGACGCGGCCGCGTAGCTGTAGCCGTGCCAGGCGGATTGATCGGCGGCCCAGTGGGTGAACGTGCGGGTCATGAGGTCACGGTCATCGGGACGGTCCCAGACCTTCTCGCGCAGCGGGTACAGCCACAGCAGGTGCGAGAAGTGCCGGTGCGAAGCGGCCAGGGGAACGCCGTCCCCGATCAGCACACCGTCGGCCGGATCTTCGTGGTACGGCACGAGCTTGGCGCCGATCTCCCGCCAGATCGGCACGCGCGGCTCGTCGAGGCACAGGATCCGGGCGGTGTCGACGAGCGTCCGGGCCGCCCAGCGGATGAGCGACAGGTCGTAGGTGCAGTCGGGCGCGTCGGCGTACTCCGGGGAACGGGTCAGCGGCAGGTGCAGCGCCCCGTCCGGGCCGGTGACCAGGAAATGCCGGTAGAAGTTCAGCGCCTTGGCCAGGGTCGGGTACAGGACATCGCGCAGCACGCCCTTGTCCATGTGGTGCCGGTAGGCCAGCCAGACGTTGTGCAGGCCCCACAACAGGTTCCCGGTCTGGTCGGTCTTGGACGTCGTCCCGGGGACGCCCACCGAGCGCGTGCCGCCGGGCCGCAGCCGCCAGTCGCCGGGGTGCGAGAGGGCGTAGGTGTCGCCGTCGCGGTACGCGGGCGGGACGGACACCTCGAGGTTCGCGTGGTCGCGCCGGAAGGTCTCGGTGACGGCGTCGAGTTCGGGGTGGTTGGTGCTGTTGACGATCGGGTAGGTGACCTGGACGTTGAGGTTCCACCAGACGGCGGTCCAGCTGTTGCCGACCTCGGGGAACCACGGCCCCCACTCGGAGACGACCGGCCCGCCGGCCCGGGTGGCGGCGGCGATCTTGTACAGCTGGATCCAGTAGAACCGCTGCACCTGCTTGTCCGGCACCGAAACGAAGCTGCGCCGGTGGTAGTCGTTCCACCAGCGGCGGTGGCGGGCGAGCAGCGCGCCCGGGCGGGCGGCAAGCGCTTTCTGCACGGCGTTGCGCGCGTCCACGGTGTGCGTGGTGCCCGGGAAGCTGTAGGCGACCGTGGCGGCGAGGAGCCGTCTCGTGCCGATCGCGCGTTCCTGCCACGCGGTGGTGTACCCGCCCCCGGCGAGCAGGGGCTGCGCGCAGAAGCCGGCACCGAGCTCGGGCGCGGGGTTGGCGACGTACTCGGGCGGCTTGCGGACGGTCCGGGTGGTGGCGGATTCGAGCGGCTGGAACGCCCAGGCGGCCGCGGCTTCCCCGGCGCTCGGCGTCAGCGAGACGAGCAGCACGCCGAGGTCGTTGTGCACGACGGCGGAGAAGGCGACCGAGCCCTGAGTGGTGGTGATGGTGCCGCCGAGCTCGGCGTTGTAGAGGTCGAGCGTCCAGTCGACGGCGGTGATCGCGCCGGCGAGGGTGAGCGTGAGGTACCCGATGGGCAGGCGGGACAGCCCGATGCCGGCTTCCCACTGGCTGCGCTGGTCCTGCACCTGGGTGTGGCTCAGCATGAACTTGAGGACCTGCGGGCTCTTGCCGGCGTAGACCTGGACGCCGAGCGAGCCGTTGGCGAGGAACGGGCCTTCCTGCCAGTTCTTCGGCAGCCGCCGCCAGACCATCCGCGCATCCCGGGCGACGTCCCGGTACGGGTCGCCGCCGGCGAGCGCGGGCGGGGCTGCGCGAGCCCACAACCCCCCGAAAGCGGCCGCCCCGGCGAGGACCGAGGCCGACCGGAGCACCGTCCGCCTGGACACAGAGTCCATGAAGCATCCTCCGAATTCATACTACGTTTCGGCGAGATCAAGCGGCGGCGTGCGGCCATACTTGCAGAGGGGTGCCCAAAACGCCAGAGGAGTTCACCCGGAAAGCGGCAGAGACATCCGATGAATCAGGGAAGCGGCGGCAGCGCCGGCGTGTACAGCCAGCGGGTGAAGAACGCGCTCAGCGACCGTCCCGCGTGGGCCTCGGCTGCCGCCACGAAAGCTTCCGTCGTGACCAGCCCGTGGCGGTGCTCCTCGGCCCACGACTTCAGCAACGCGAAGAACGCCGGGTCCCCGATCTCCGCCCGCAGCGCGTGCAGCGTCAGGCCGCCGCGCTTGTAGACGCGCTCGTCGAACATCCGGGCCACGCCGGGATCGGCGATCCGGACGTCCGCGGGCTTGGCCTTGATCCGCGCGTACCAGCTGCGGGCCAGCGCCGACGCCGGCTGGCCGCCGATCTCCTCCGACCACAGCCACTCCGCGTACGTCGCGAAGCCCTCGTTCAGCCAGATGTGGCGCCAGTCCGCCACCGTCAGGCTGTTGCCGAACCACTGGTGGGCCAGCTCGTGCAGCACGAGCCGCTCGTGGGTGCGGCGGCCGTCGACGTGGTTGGCCCCGAAGATGGCCATGCCCTGGGCCTCGATCGGGTCGTCGAGGTCGTCGTCGGTGATCACGATGACGTACTCGGCGAACGGGTACGCGCCGAACAGCCGCTGCAGGAACTCCATCATCCGGCCCTGGCGCCCGAAGTCGCGGTCGAAGAGGCGACGCAGCCGCGGGGGCACGGCCGCCCGCTGCGGCACCGTCTCGAAGATCGACTCCACCTGGCCGGTCGCGCGCCCGATGCCGAGGCTCAGCCGGCGCAGCCCGACCCCCGTGTGGGGGAACCAGCCGCGGCCGGACAGCTCGACCTCGTCGTAGCGGCCGATCTGGACGCTCATCAGGTAGGTCGCCGTCGGCTCGCGCCGCTCGAACACCCACCTCGTCGTGCTCGCCGACGTCGTCCGCTCGACCAGGGTGCCGGTGACCGCGACGAGGTACGGCGACGCCGTCGTCACGCTCACCCGGTAGGTCGCCTTGTCCGACGGGTGGTCGTTGCAGGGGAACCACGACGGCGCCCCGACCGGCTGGCTCGCCACCAGCGCGCCGTCGGTCAGCTCGTCCCAGCCGACGTCACCCCAGCGGCTGCGCACCGGGCGCGGGTTGCCGACGTAGTGCACCTCGACCGTGAACTCGGTGCCCGCCGGGATCGACTTCGCCGGCTTGACGTGCAGCTTCGCGCCGCGCTTGAGGTACTTCGCGGCCTTCCCGTCGACCAGCACGCGGTTGATCCGGAACTCGCCGAAGTCGAGGCTGACGCGGGAAAGCGCCTGCGTCGCCTCCGCGGTGATCACCGCCGACGCCGAAAGCCGGTTCGGCGCGACCTTGTAGTCGAGGCTCAGGTCGTAGTGCCGGGTCCGGTACCCGCCGTTGCCGTGGGCGGGAAGGTAGGGGTCACCCGAGGTGTCCGCGCCGGGAGCCGGTGCCGGAGCCTTCGAAATCACCCGTCGCGAACCTTTCGTCGTGCGTGCTGGAACCAGGCTCGCACGGACGGGTGAGTCCGGCGCGCCTGGTCCCGCTTTCGTTACTTACCGGTCCACGCGGAGATCGGGTTGCCCAGCCAGCGCGTGTCGGCCGGCACCTCGTCGCCGCGGGTCACCAGCGAACCGGGGCCCACCGTCGTCCGGGCGCCGATGCCCGCGCCCGGCAGCACGATGCCGTGCGGGCCGAGCGTGGCGCCCTCGCCGAGGGTCACCCGGGACATGCTCATGATCCGGTCGTGGAACAGGTGCGTCTGGACGACGCAGCCGCGGTTGATCGTCGCGCCGTCGCCGAGCTCGACGAGGTCGGCCTCGGGCAGCCAGTACGTCTCCAGCCAGACGCCGCGGCCGATCTTGACGCCCATCGTGCGCAGCCACGCGGTCAGCAGCGGGGTGCCGCCGACCGAGCCGATCAGCCACGGCACCGCGAAGGCCTCGACGAAGGTGTCGGCCAGCTCGTTGCGCCAGACGAAGGAGCTCCACAGCGGGTGGTCGACCTCGCGGAACTTGCCGACCAGCAGCCACTTCATCACCGTCGCGGTCAGCGCCGCGACGATCCCGGCGGCCAGCAGGGCGGGCCCGGCCAGCAGCGCGGCGACGCCGAAGCCGAACGCCGACGCCGTCCACAGCAGGCCGAAGGCGACCACGACGGTCAGCGCGACGCCGCACATGACCGGGATGATCCGGCACAGCTCGACCAGCGCCCGCGCGGCCTTGAGGTGCAGCGCCGGGGTGTAGGTGCGGCTCGTGTCGGCTTCGCCGACCGCGCGGCGGACCGGCAGCGGCGGCATCCCGAGGTACGACGAGCCCTTCTTGGCCTTCAGCGGCGTCGACGACAGGACGCCGACCAGCCCGCGCTTCGGCACCGAACGGCCGGGCGCGGTCATCCCCGAGTTGCCGAGGAACGCCTGCTTGCCGATCCGCGCCGGGGCGACGTGCAGCCAGCCGTGGTTGAGCTCGTAGGTGGCGACCATGGTGTCGTCGGCCAGGAACGCGCCGCTGTCGACCTTGGTCATCTTCGGCAGCGCGAGCACGGTCGACGCCTCGACGTTGCGGCCCACCTTCGCGCCGAGCAGCCGCAGCCACACCGGCGTGAACAGGCTGGCGTACAGCGGGAACAGGCCTTCGCGGGCCATGCTCATCAGCCGTTCGGTGGCCCAGACCTGCCAGGCGACGCGGCCGTGCACCGGGTGGTAGCCCTCGACCATGCCGATGCTCAGCGCCCGGACACCGATGAGCACCAGCAGCATGTACGCGCCGAAGTACGCGGCGGTCGCGGCCGGCACGAAGACCAGCGCGCGGGTGAACGCGTCGAGCAGCGTCGGGGCGCCGGCGATGCCGTAGCCGAGCACGGCGACCCCGGCCAGCGCCGCGATGCCGGGCAGGAAGCCGAGGAGCAGCGAGGTCGCGCCGTAGACGGCGGCCCAGAAGTGCGAGCGCGGCGGGCGGCTCGACGGCCACTTCAGCGCGTCGCGCTCGTCCTTGCCGACGCGGGTGGCGGGCGAACCGGCCCAGCGCTGCCCGGCCGGGACGGCGCCGCGGACGGTCGACCCGGCCGCGATCTCCGCGCCCTTGCCGATGCGGACGCCCGGGAACAGCGTGCTGCGCGCACCGACGCGGGCTTCCGCGCCGACGCGGACCTTGCCGATGTGCACGACGTCGCCGTCGACCCAGTGGCCGGACAGGTCGACCTCGGGCTCGATCGCGGCACCACGGCCCAGCTTGAGGAAGCCGGTGACCGGCGGCGGCGAATGCAGGTCGACGTCCTTGCCGATCCGCGCGCCGAGCGCCTTCGCGTACGTCGTCATCCAGGACGCGCCGGCGACGCTGTCCGCACCGGAGAACCCGGCCAGCTTCTCGGCCGTCCACAGTCGCAAGTGGACACTGCCGCCGCGCGGGTAGGTGCCGGGGCGGACCCCGGACAGCAGCACGCGCGCGCCGCCCGCGGCGATCGCGATCCGGCCCGCCGGGCTGAACAGCACCACCCAGGCCAGGCCGAGCCACGCCCAGCTCAGCGTCGGCGCCCAGGCGAACCCGAGCAGGGACAGGACGTTCGACAGCGCGGCGGCCAGGGTCACCCAGCGCAGCCCGACCAGGCCCATCAGCGGGACCATGAGCAGCGTCTGGACGACCCCGGCGCGGCGCTTCGTCGGCGCGATGTCCCGGCGTTCGGTGGCCTGCCCGCTCAGCGCGTCCAGCATCGCGGCCAGCGCGCCCAGCTTGGGGTGGGCGTAGATGTCGGCGACCGACACCTGCGGGTGCCGGGTGCGGATGCGGGCCACCACCTGAGCGGCGGTCAGGCTGCCGCCGCCGTGGGTGAAGAAGTCGGCCTTCGGGCTGTCGACCGACACGCCGAGGATTTCGGCCCAGCCTTCGGCGAGCCACGTCTCGGTCGGGGTCAGCCCGGAAGCCTCCACGGTGGACAGCGGCCACGGGAGGGCGTTGCGGTCGACCTTGCCGGAGGTGCGGGTCGGCAGGTCGTCGACGACGGCGAGCAGCGGGACCAGCGCGGCGGGCAGGTGCTCGCGCAGGCGGCTCGCGGCCTGGTCGTGGTCGAAGTCCTCGCCCGCGGGCACGACGTACCCGACGAGGACCTGGTTGCCGGCCTTGGTGCGGCGGATCGCGGCGGCCGCGCCCTGCACGCCCGGCAGGGCCTGCAGCGCGGCGTCGACCTCGCCCAGCTCGATGCGGCGGCCGCCGAGCTTGACCTGCTCGTCGAGGCGGCCGAGGAACAGCAGGCCTTCTTCTTCGGCGCGGACCATGTCACCGGAGCGGTAGGCGCGCTGCCAGCCCAGCGACGGCAGCGGCGCGAACTTCTCGGCGTCCTTGGCCGCGTCGAGGTAGCGGGCCAGGCCGACGCCGCCGATGACGAGCTCGCCGGTCTCGCCCATGGCGACCGGCTCACCTTCGTCGTTCACGACGGCGAGCTGCCAGCCGACGAGCGGCAGGCCGATCCGCACCGGGCCCTCGCCGGTCAGCTGCGCGGCGCAGGCGACGACGGTGGCCTCGGTCGGGCCGTAGGTGTTCCAGACTTCGCGGCCTTCGACGGCGACGCGCTCGGCCAGCTCCGGCGGGCACGCTTCACCGCCGAAGATGAGCAGGCGGACGTCTTCGAGGGCGTCGGCGGGCCACAGGGCGGCGAGCGTCGGCACGGTCGAGACGACGGTGATGCGCTGTGCGACCAGCCACGGGCCGAGGTCGACGCCGGTGCGGACCAGCGCGCGGGGCGCCGGGACCAGGCAGGCGCCGTGGCGCCAGGCCAGCCACATCTCTTCGCAGGAGGCGTCGAAGGCGACGCTCAGGCCGGCCAGGACGCGGTCGCCGGGGCCGATCGGCTCGTCGGTGAGGAAGAGCTCGGCTTCGGCGTCGACGAAGGCGGCGGCACTCGCGTGCGTGACCGCGACGCCCTTGGGCTTGCCGGTGGAGCCGGAGGTGAAGATGATCCAGGCGTCGTCGGCCGGGCCGGGGCGGCCGTCGCGGCCACCCGGCGTGCTGTGGACGTTGATCGTGCCGTCGGTGGCGACCGCGGCGACCTGGGCTTCTTCGAAGACGAGCTCGGCGCGCTCGTCCGGGTCGTCCGCGTCGACCGGCACGTAGGCGGCGCCGACGGACAGGGTGGCGAGGATGGCGACGTACAGCTCGGCGGTGCCGGAGGAGATCCGGATGCCGACGCGGTCGCCGAGGCCGACGCCGTAGCTGTTGAGGCGGCGCCCGTAAGCGTCGATCTCCTCGAGCAGCCGGCGGTAGGTCAGGGTGGTGGTGCCGTCGTCGATCGCGGCGGCGTTCGGGTGCCGCTCGGCGGTGGCGGCGAGGACGTCGAGGAGGGTGCGCTCACCGGCGCCGAGACCGGACCAGAAGAGGGCGCGGTCGGCGACCGGGGCGAGCGTGACCTCGGCAACGGACTCGGTGGGTTCGATGGTGACGGTCATCGGCCACTCACCCCGGGCAGGACAAAACCATGGGCGCGCAAGCCCACCACTCACCTTTCGGGAGCCTCAACCGGGCTCGCTCTCCGAATGAGGCGCCCGCAACGACCTTCAACCATACCCGCGGATCACCAAAAGATATCCCCAGGGTCACGCTCGCGTGTCAGACCTCACGATCACCGGCCTGACCAGCGTGATCCAGCTCGCATCTCGCGTGATTGAAGCCGGAACCGGCGTGATTGGGGCGAGAAACGAGAGGTTAGGCGCCCCAAAACCGCGAAACACCCCCGCTAACACCAGTTAAGGCACAAAGCGCACCCCG
>NZ_JBSGJD010000159.1:0-22917 GCF_053605405.1 Amycolatopsis sp. NPDC003861 | reverse complement strand
ACCCACAACCAGGAATACGAGATCCTCCCTAAATTGCAGCGACTTCAGAAGGTTCCTCGTCCTCACTGGGCGCGGCAAGCACGGCAGGCGCGACGGGCGCGACGGGCGCGACGGGCGCGACGGGCACGCCAGGCACGGAGAAGGTGGTCATCCGACCGTCACCTGGTCTCGCAGGCGGGCGAACTTGCTTTCTCCGATGCCGTCGACGTCTCTCAGCTGCTCCACCTTTGTGAAGCCGCCGTGGTCTGTGCGCCACTGGACGATGCGCGTGGCCATTACCTCGCCTACTCCCGGGAGGGTGTCCAGCTGGGCGGCCGAGGCTGTGTTGAGGTCGACCTTTGCGCCGGGTGCCGGGGAGCCCGGGTTCAGGTCCGGGGGCGGTGGGGGTGCCGGGATGCCGACCGCCAACTGCTCGCCGTCCGTTACCTTGCGGGCGAGGTTCAAGGTGGCCATGTCCGCTCCCGGCTCGGGGCCGCCGGCTGCGCGCAGGACGTCCGCCACGCGGGCGCCCTGGGGCACCGTGACCAAGCCCGGGGACCGGACGCGGCCGATCACGCTGATCACCAGGCCCGGCGGGGGTGCCGCGCGCACCTCTGCCGCCGGTTTTGCGGTGGGCAGTGCGGGCGGGGGCTCCGGCGGTGGATTGCCGCCCGCCAGCGCGACCGCGCCCAGGATGATCGCCACCACTGCGGCGAGGACGCCGGCCAGTGCCCACCGCCGGCGGCCGGCCGCGGCCGGTCCGCCCGGCAGCCAGCGCCGGATCAGCCGGCCGCCCGGGCCGACCGTGCTCGCATCGGGCGAGAGCTGGTCGGCCAGCCAGGAGAGCCGGTCGTTGACGGGTGAGCCCGGATCCCGGGCGGACTGCTCGAACACACGATCGACGTTAGGGGGCGTGGGGAGGGGTGCGACAGGGGTGGTGGCGCTTCCTGTGGACAACCGGGGTGTTGTGGATGGATTGCCGGTGGCGCGCCCGCGACCTGGGGTTTCAGTCCTGCCCGGGTGTGGTGTGCGGGACCGTCCGCTGGACGACCACCCCCAGCACGCCGGGACCCGTGTGCGCCCCGATCACCGCGCCCAGCTCGGAAACCACGCACCCCGCCGAGCGCGGCACCGCCACTTCGAGCCGGTTCGCCAGCTCGACCGCCCGCTCCGGCGAGGCCAGGTGGTGGACCGCCAGCTCGACGTCGTCCTCGGCCGCCGCTTGGGCCGCCAGCTCGACCAGGCGCGCCACCGCCCGGTTCATCGTGCGGACCTTCTCCAGCGGCAGGATCCGGCCCTCGGACATGTGCAGCACCGGTTTCACCGCCAGCGCCGTGCCCAGCAGCGCCGCCGCCGGGCCGATCCGGCCGCCGCGGCGCAGGTGGTCCAAGGTCTCCACGACGAACAACGTCGACGAGCAGCCGGCCGCCGTCACCGCGGCGGCTTCGACGGCGGCCGCCGTAGCTCCCTCGGCGGCGGCCGCAGCGGCGTGCAGGGCGGCGAACCCGAGCCCCATCGCCGTGGTCCGCGAGTCGACGACGCGGACCCGGTCCGGCCCCACCTCCTGCGCCGCCAGGACCGCCGCTTCCCAGGTGCCCGACAGCTCGCGCGAGAGGTGCACCGACACGATCGCGTCCGCGCCGTCGGCGAAGGCGGCCTGGTACTCCTTGACGAATTCGGTGGGTGTCGGCCGCGACGTCGTGACGATCTTCCGCTGCTTCATCGCCTCCGCGACCGCCGCCGGCCCGGTCTCGACGCCGTCGAGGGACACCACGCCGTCGACCAGGACGTGCAGGGGCACCACCCGGACCGCGTGCCGTTCGGCGAAGCCCTCCGGCAGGTGGGCGGTGGAATCCGTGACTACGGCGACCGACACGCCGTCAGCCTACGTGGCCGGGGGCCAGCACCGGCGCCAGCACCACGGACATCGCGTCGCCCACCGCGGCGTGCCCCTTCCAGCCCCAGTGCATGCCGTCCGGATTGCCTTCGCCGCCGAGCACGTGCTCCCCCACCACGGCTTCGAGGTCCAGCAGCGGAACTCCGGCCCGAGCGCCCCAGGCCGCCATGGCCGCCGCCGCGGCCGGGCGCGCCGTGTGCACGCCGCCGTAGGCCGCGGCGCGGTGGACCGACGGCAGCCAGCCGAAGATCGGCAGCTCCGGCCGCAGGACGCGCAGCGCGCCCACGGCGGTGTCGAGGTACTGCACGGTGAGCTTGGCCGGCAGCACGGCGGGCCGGCCGCGCAGCGCCACCGCCAGCCGCGGTTGCGCCGCGAGATAAGCCTTCCGCACGACGCGCCGCACCGGGTCGGGCCGCAGGTAGCGCAGGCCGGTGCGCAGGTAGGTCGGCAACGGCGAGGGCAGCGTGTCCATGCTGCCGATCGCGAGCACGACCGCGTCGACGTGGTGCAGGTCGGCCCAGACGCGCGGGTCGCCGGTCAGCGACCACCAGGCGTCCCGGGCGTTCCAGCCGATGCCCGCGACCAGGTCGGCGGTGCCACCGAGAGCAGCGGCCGCGACGTTGGGCCACAGCCGCGGCTCGTCGGCGGCGCAGGGTCCTTCGGGACCGTGAAAGCTCAGCGAATCGCCGAACACCAGCAGGCGCGGCCCCATTGGTTAGCCGTGCATCCCCGCGTTGTAGGCGTGCAGCCGCCACTTCCCGTCGCGGCGCCCCAGCTCGACCCAGTGGCAGTTCGAGATGCCACCGAGCGACGGCCAGGTGCCGACCGGCAGGTCCAGCAGCCGCGCGGTCAGCGCGATGATCAGCCCGCCGTGCGCGGCCAGCAGCACGGTTTCGCCCACCACGGAATTGGCCTGCTGCAGGTCCGTGACGACCTCGACGGCGCGCTCGGCGACGTCGACCCGGCTCTCGCCGCCCGGCGGGGCCCAGGTCGCGTCGGTGCGCCAGTGGTCGCGTTCACCGGGGTAGGCCTTGTCGACCTCCTCGCCGGTGAGACCCTGCCATTCGCCCAGGTGCGTCTCGCGCAGCCGCTTGTCGATCCGCAGGGGGACGCCGATGGCGTCGGTGAGCACGGTGGCGGTGTCGGTGGCCCGGCGCAGGTCGGAGGCGATGACGAGGTCCGGGGAGAAGCGGGCCAGTGCGGGCACCGCGAACCGGGCCTGGTTCCAGCCGCGCGGGGTCAGCGCCGAGTCGAGGTGACCCTGCATCCGCCCGGCGGCGTTGTAGTCCGTCTCGCCGTGCCGCCAGAGCACCAGCCGCCGCGGGCTCACGGGACGTCCGGGTCCTCGTCGGCGGGTGGCTCCTCCAGGCCGGCCACCTCGATGCGCGGGCAGTCCTTCCACAGCCGCTCGAGGCCGTAGAACGTGCGCTCTTCGACGTGCTGGACGTGCACGACGACGTCGACGTAGTCGAGCAGGACCCAGCGCCCTTCGCGGGCGCCTTCGCGGCGGACCGGCTTGTGGCCGCTCTCCCGCAGTTTCTCCTCGACGTTGTCGACGATCGCGCCGACCAGGCGCTCGTTGGACGCGGAGGCGATGACGAAGGCGTCGGTGATGACGAGCTGTTCGGACACGTCCAGCACGACGACGTCGCTGGCCTTCTTGTCCGCCGCCGCGTGGGCGGCCGCTACGGCCAGCTCTCGAGCCTCGGACGTGGCTGCCACAGTGCTCCTTTTCCGGATCGGGTTCGCCCGAGAAGGGTACCCGCAGGCACCGGCAGTGGTTCAGTCGCTCTTCCGGTAAAGGTCCTTTTTGGCGATGTAGCGGACGACGCCGTCGGGCACGAGGTACCAGACCGGCTCCCCGCGCTCGACCCGATCGCGGCAGCCGGTGGACGAAATGGCCATCGCGGTGACCTCGACGAGGCTCACCTTGCCGCTGGGCAGGTGGTGGGAGTTGAGCCGGTAACCGGGCCGTGTGACGCCGATGAAGTGCGCGAAGTCGAACAGCTCGTCGGCTTTGTGCCAGGTCAGGATCTGCTCGAGCGCGTCGGCGCCGGTGATGAAGAAGAGCTCGTCTTCGGGGTATTCGGCGTGCAGGTCGCGCAGGGTGTCGACGGTGTAGGTCGGGCCGCCGCGGTCGATGTCGACGCGGCTGACGGAGAAGACCGGGTTGGACGCGGTCGCGATCACCGTCATCAGGTAGCGGTCCTCGGCCTTGGTCACCTCGCGCGCGGTCTTCTGCCACGGCTGACCGGTGGGGACGAAGATCACCTCGTCGAGCCCGAACCGGGACTGGACCTCGCTGGCCGCGACGAGGTGGCCGTGGTGCACGGGGTCGAAGGTGCCGCCCATGACCCCGATCCGCCGTGGTGACATGACCGGAGAGCCTATAAGGCCGGACGCCGGGAAGCCGGGTGCTCTTCGCCACCCCGCCCGACCGGGCAATGCATGTGATTCAGGTCACATTACGGCCCGTATCGGTCGCAAACTCTCCGTTCGCGGCGCCGCCGATTCCCGTTCTGTCGGTGTCATGGGGTAGACGTGGGGACGTGGACACGACCAGCACCACCTCAGCCCTCCGCGACGGCGCCGAGACCCTCCTCCGGGCACTGGCCGGCGATGCGGCGAAGCTGCGCGAAGACCAATGGACGGCCATCGAGGCCTTGGTCGCGCAGCGGCGCCGCGCGCTGGTCGTGCAGCGCACCGGGTGGGGCAAGTCGGCGGTGTACTTCCTGGCCACGGCCCTGCTGCGCGAGCAGGGCAGCGGGCCGACGGTGATCGTCTCGCCGCTGCTGGCGCTGATGCGCAACCAGATCTCGGCGGCGGCGCGCGCCGGGATCCACGCGGCGACGATGAACTCCGCGAACCCCCAGGAATGGGACCAGGTCCAGGCGTCGGTCGCGGCCGGCGAGGTGGACGTCCTGCTGGTCAGCCCCGAACGGCTGAACAACCCGGACTTCCGCGACAACGTGCTGCCGAAGCTGACCGCGAGCACCGGCCTGCTGGTGGTCGACGAGGCGCACTGCATTTCGGACTGGGGCCACGATTTCCGGCCGGACTACCGGCGGCTGCGCACGCTGCTCGGTGATCTCCCGGAAGGCGTGCCGGTGCTGGCGACGACGGCGACCGCGAACGACCGCGTGGTCACCGACGTCGCCGAGCAGCTGGGCCTCGGTACGGGCGCGGACACGCTGGTGCTGCGCGGCAGCCTCGACCGGGAAAGCCTGCGGCTGTCGGTGTGCCGGCTGCCGACGTCGCAGGCGCGGCTGGCCTGGCTCGCCGAGCACCTGGCCGAACTGCCCGGGTCCGGGATCATCTACACGCTCACCGTGGCGGCGGCGCACGACGTGGCGTCGCTGCTGAAGGACCGCGGCTACCCGGTGGCGGCCTACACCGGCAAGACCGACCCGGCCGATCGGCAGGCCGCCGAGGACGACCTGCTCGGCAACCGCGTCAAGGCCCTGGTCGCGACGTCCGCGCTGGGCATGGGGTTCGACAAGCCGGACCTCGGATTCGTCGTGCACCTCGGCGCCCCGTCGTCGCCGATCGCCTACTACCAGCAGGTCGGCCGCGCCGGGCGTGGCGTGGAGCGCGCCGAGGTCGTGCTGCTGCCCGGCGAGGAGGACAAGGCGATCTGGGCGTACTTCGGATCGCTGGCCTTCCCGGACGAGCTGCGGGTGACCCAGGTGCTGAACACCCTGTCCTACGCCGACCGTCCACTGTCGACGGCCGCGCTCGAGCCATCGGTCGAGCTTTCCCGGTCCCGGCTGGAAATGGTGCTCAAGGTCCTGGACGTCGACGGCGCGGTCCGGCGCGTCAAGGGCGGCTGGACGAGCACGGGCGAGGACTGGCAGTACGACCGCGGGCGGTACCGGCGGGTCGCGGAGGCGCGCGACCGCGAACAGGAGGCGATGCTCGGATACCTCGCGACCGGCGGCTGCCGGATGGAGTACCTGCGCCGCCAGCTGGACGACCCCGAGGCGGTGCCGTGCGGGCGGTGCGACAACTGCACCGGGCAGCACTGGGACACGGCGGTGGCGGACGAGGTCGTCGACGCGACCCGGGAGCGGTTGCAACGCCCGGGTGTCGAGGTCGCGCCGCGGAAGCAGTGGCCCACCGGGATGTCCTCTTTGGACGTACCGGTGTCCGGGCGGATCTCGGCCGACGACCAGGCCGAGCCCGGGCAGGTGCTCGGGCGGCTCACCGACGTCGGGTGGGGCAACCGGCTGCGAGAGCTCGTCGGGCCGCAGGCGGTGGACGCCGAGGTCCCTGACTCGGTGTTCAAGGCCTGCGTCCAGGTGCTCGCCGGCTGGCAGTGGGCGCAACGGCCGGTGGCGGTGGTGGCGGTGCCGTCGTCGACCCGGCCGCAGCTGGTGTACAGCCTGGCGACCCGGCTGGCCGAGATCGGCAGGCTGGAGTTCGTCGGCGCGCTCGACGCGGACGGCCCGCCACCGCGTCAGGCGAACAGCGCGCAGAGGCTGGCCGACCTGTGGCGGCGGCTGAGCATGCCGGCCGACCTGGCGGCGACGCTGCCGTCCGGGCCGGTGCTGCTGGTGGACGACGTCATCGACACCGGCTGGACGATGACGCTGGCCGCGCGGCTGCTGCGGCGGGCCGGGGCGCCCGCGGTGCTCCCGTTCGCGCTGGCCAGCACGGCTTAGGAGAAGGGAGAGCGGTTGGAACCTTTCGCACTGCGAACGGATGTGGCAAAGTCCCGTTCCACCTTCGGGTGACATGGAGGCTGCCATGACCGAATCCGCCGTCGAGGTATCGCAGCGCCACCGGCTGCCGGTGCGCAAGCTGTTCGCCGCGAGCGCCGGGAACGCGCTGGAGTGGTTCGACTGGACGATCTACGCGACGTTCAGTATCTACTTCGCCAGTGCCTTCTTCCCGGCCGGGAACGACACGCTGGCCCTGATCAACACCTTCGCGACCTACGCGCTGGCGTTCTTCTTCCGGCCGCTCGGCGGTGTGCTGCTCGGGCGGTTCGCCGACACCCGCGGGCGGAAACCGGCCATGATCCTCACCATCCTGCTCATGGCGGGCGGGTCGGTGGCGATCGGGTTGCTGCCGACGTTCACGCAGGTGGGCTGGCTCGCGCCGATCCTGCTGCTGCTCGCGCGCGTCGCCCAGGGGCTGTCGCTCGGCGGTGAGGTGTCGAACGCGTCGGCCTACCTGGGTGAGATCGCGCCCCCGGAGCGTCGCGGCCGGTACTCGGCGTTCTTCTACATCTCGACCGGCTCGGCGGTGCTCGTCGCGACGGTGCTCGGCTTCGTGCTGGCCCGGGCGCTGGACAAGGCGCAGCTCGCGTCGTGGGGCTGGCGGCTGCCGTTCCTGCTGGGCGGCGTCTTCGGCCTGGTCGGGCTGTGGCTGCGCCGCAGCCTGGCGGAAACCGAGCTGTTCGAGCAGACGAAGACCAAGGCGCGCAAGATCGAGCGGCCGCTGCTGACGACGCTGACCCACCACCCCAAGGCGGTCGGCAGGCTCGTCGGCTTCACGATGCTGTCGACCCTCTGCTACTACACGTTCTTCAGCGCGCTCACGTCGTTCGCCGTGAAGAACCGGCACGCCGACGCCGACACCGTGTTCCTCGCCCTGTCCGTCGGCACGGCGTTGTTCATCGCGCTGCAGTACCCGCTCGGGGCGTTGTCGGACCGGTTCGGCCGGAAGCCGCAGCTGCTCGTCTGGTCCGGGGCGACCGCGGTCGCCGTGGTGCCGCTGTCCACTTTGATCGGTCCGGGGGTCGGCGGGCTGTTCGTGGTGTTCTGTGTCGGGCTCGGGCTGTACACGGCGATGACGTCGATCGCGCCGGCCATCATGAGCGAGCTGTTCCCCACCGAACTGCGCGGGCTCGGCATCGGGGCCTGGTACAACCTGACCGTCGCGATCTTCGGCGGCACCGCTCCCCTGCTCATCACCCTGTTCGGCACGGTGTCGCAGACGCTCTACTTCTGGTACGTCGCCGTGGGCGCCGCGATCGCCTTCGCGGTCATCCTCACGCTCCCCGAGACCAAGGGCAGCGAGCTGCGGTAAACCCTTCGGCATCGGCCGGTCACGCTCGCTAGGGTGCGGGTTTCCGTGACCGAGCCGAAGGAGGGACACCGTGCAGCAGACCGCCGACGTTACCGAGGAGCTGGCGCGCCGCGTGGTGACCGCCGCCGGCTGGGCACTCGACGTCGAACTGACGCCGGAGCAGGCGCTGGTCCAGGCGTCGCCACGTGACGGCGTCGACTTCCAGGCCAACCTCGCGATGAGCCTGGGCAAGCGGCTCGGCCGCCCGCCGCGCGAGGTCGCCGGGCTCATCGCCGGAGCGCTCGAACTCGACGGGATCGCCGATTCGCCGGAAGTCGCCGGGCCGGGGTTCCTGAACTTCGTGCTGCGCACGGAATGGCTCGAGGCGACGGCCGGCGCGTTGCTCGGCGATCCGCGTCTCGGCGTGCCGGAAACGCCGGCGCCGCGGCGGATCGCGCTCGACTACAGCAGCCCGAACGTCGCCAAGGAGATGCACGTCGGGCACCTGCGCTCGTCCGTGATCGGCGACGCGCTCGCCCGTCTGCTGCGGTTCGCCGGGCACGAAGTGCTGCCGCACAACCACCTCGGCGACTGGGGCACGCCGTTCGGCATGCTCATCGAGCACCTCCTCGACGTCTCCGCCGGGCAACGCGCGATCGCCGACCTCGACGCCTTCTACCGCGAAGCGCGCCGGAAGTTCGACAGCGACGAAGCGTTCGCGACGCGGGCGCGCACCAGGGTCGTCAAACTGCAGAGCGGCGACGAAGACACCCTCGCCGTCTGGCAGGAGCTCGTCGACGAGTCGACCCGGCACTTCAACGAGGTCTACGCCCTGCTCGGCATTTCCCTGACCGACAGGGACATCTACGGCGAGAGTTTCTACAACCCCTATCTCGCCGCGGTCGTCGACGACCTCGGGGCAGCCGGGCTGACGGAAGTCAGCGACGGCGCGATCTGCGTGTTCCCCGAAGGGTTCCGCAACCGCGAAGGCGATCGGCTGCCCCTGATCGTCCGCAAGCGCGACGGCGGCTACGGGTACGCCGCCACGGACCTGGCGACCGTCCGGTACTGGACGGCCGAGCGTGGCGCCACCGATCTGCTCTACGTCGTCGGGACGCCGCAGGCGCAGCACTTCGCGATGCTGTTCGCCACCTGCCGCGCGGCGGGCTGGCTGACCGGGCACGCCGAGCACATCGGCTTCGGCACCGTGTTGGGCGCGGACGGCAAGGCCATGCGGACCCGGGCCGGCGAGACCGTCAGGCTGGCCGACCTGCTCACCGAAGCCGTGACGCAGGCCGCGGCGGTCGTTGCCGAACGCAGTGAGCTCGACGCCGCAGGCCAGGCCGAAGTCGCGCGGGCGGTGGGCATCGGCGCGGTGAAGTACGCGGACCTGTCCGGCGACCGCGAGCGCGACTATGTCTTCGCCTGGGATCGGATGCTGGCCAAGGAGGGCAACACGTCGGTGTACCTCCAGTACGCGCACGCGCGGACGCAGTCGATCCTCCAGAAGGCGGGCGGCCTGCCCGGCGGGACCGGGATCGAGCTCGAAGCACCGGCGGAGCGGGCGTTGGCACTGAAGCTGCTCAGGTTCGGCGAAGCACTGAAGGCAGCGACAAGCGCCTACGCGCCGCACAAGCTCTGTACGTACCTGTACGAGACGGCGGTTGCCTTCTCGCGGTTCTTCGAAGAATGTCCGGTCCTGAAGGCGCCCTCGCCGTCGCTGCGCGCGTCACGGCTGAGGTTGACTACGCTGACGTCGAACACGCTCGCGCTCGGGCTTTCCCTGCTCGGGATCGAAGCGCCCGACCAGCTCTAGCGGGAGACCACAGTGGAACTGCCCGGCGACCTGCTCGCGCTGCTGCGCGAGCCCAGCCTCTGCTTCCTGTCGACGGTGATGCCGGACGGCTCACCGCAGCTCACCCAGACCTGGGTGGACACCGACGGCACGCACATCCTCGTCAACACCGTGCTGGGCCACCAGAAGCAGCGCAACATCGCGCGCGACCCGCGGGTGGCGCTGAACGTCGCCGACCGTGAACGGCCGTCGCGCTACTACGCGATCCGCGGGCGCGTCCTGGACATGACCGAGGACGGCGCCGTCGAGCACATCGAAGAGCTTGCGCAGCGTTACCTCGGCGGCCCGTACCCGTGGTGGGGCGGGCGCGACCAGACGCGGCTACTCCTCACCATCAAAGCGGACCGGATCACGTCGTGATCATCGTCGCCGGCTGGCTCGCCGTGGCGCCCGAAGACCGGGCCGCCTACCTGGACAGCCGCGCCGAAGCCGTCCGGCTCGCGCGGGAGGCGCCCGGCTGCCTGGAGTACGCGCTGGGCGCCGACCTGCTCGACGCCGGCCGGATCACGGTGTACGAGCGCTGGGAATCCGACGCGGACCTCGAGCGCTTCCGCGGCTCCGGGCCGTCGGACGAGCAGACGGCGCAAATCCTCGACGCGTCGGTGGCGCGCTACCGGATTTCCGCGGTCGAGGCGCCCTGAGCAGCTACCGGCGCAGCGGGACCAGGTCGTCGGCGTGGACGACCTCCCGCCGCTGCTCCTCCGGCAGCTCCGGGGTCGACCGGCCGATCAGGTCCGGGAGTTCCGTCGCGTCGAAGGCGACCACTCCGCGGGCCACCGGGCGGTCCTTCGCGTCGACCAGGTCGACCACGTCGCCGGCCTGGAAATCGCCGTCCACGCCCGTGATGCCCGCCGCCAGCAGCGACCGGCGGCGGCGGACCACCGCCGTCACCGCGCCGTCGTCGAGGCGGAGCTTGCCCGTCGTGTCCGCCGCGTAGCCCAACCAGAAGCGGCGGGCCGACAGGCGGGTGTCCGCCGGGGCGAACGCCGTTCCCGGGGACGCCGACGTCAACGCCGCCGACGCCTCCGATGCCGCCGCCAGCAGGACCGGGATGCCCGCTCCCGCCGCCGTCCGGGCCGCCGCGAGCTTGGACACCATGCCGCCCGTTCCCAGGCCCGAGCTGGACATGCCGACCGCGATTCCGTCCACATCGGACTCCGAGAGGACTTCGGTCAGCTTGCGGGTCGCGCCGCCGCGGGGGTCTCCGTCGTACAGGCCGTCCACATCGGACAGCAGGATCAGCGCGTCGGCACCGATCAGGTGAGCCACCAGGGCCGCCAGACGGTCGTTGTCGCCGAAGCGGATTTCCTCGGTGGCCACCGTGTCGTTCTCGTTGACCACCGGGACCGCGCCCAACGCCAGCAGCCGCGAGAACGTGCGCTGCGCGTTGCGGTAGTGCGAACGGCGGACGACGTCGTCGGAGGTCAGCAGCACCTGGCCGACCGTCAGCGAGTACCGGCCGAACGACTCGGCGTACGCGTGCGCCAGCTGCAGCTGCCCCACGCTCGCCGCCGCCTGCTGCGTGGCAAGGTCACGCGGCCGCTTGCCCAGGGAAAGCGGGGCGAGGCCGGCGCCGATCGCGCCCGAGGACACCAGGACGATCTGCGCGTCCCGGGACACGCGCTCGGCGATCGCGTCGACCAGCGCGTCCAGCCGGGCCACGTCGAGCCCGCTGCCGGCCGTCGTCAACGCCGACGAGCCGACCTTGACGACCAGGCGCCGCGCCGCAGCGATGGCCTCGCGAGTGCCGCTCACGCGTCGAAGTCCAACTCGTCCTCGTCCGAGTCCGAGCCCGACCGCCGCACCCGGCGGGCTTCCTTGCGCTCGGCCGCGCCGACGCGGTCGGTGCGCTCCAGCCGGACGTCGGTGCCGCGCCCGGACAGGTGGACCGCCACCGAAGGCGTCGACGGCTCCCACTCGAACTGGACGTCACCGATCGTGACCGGGCTCCCCGGCCGCGCGCCGAGCTTGGCCAGCTCGTCCTCGACGCCGAGGCGGTTGAGCCGGTCGGCGAGGTAGCCGACGGCCTCGTCGTTGCCGAAGTCGGTCTGGCGGATCCACCGCTCCGGACGCGCGCCGCGGATGACGAACGCGCCCTCTTCCTCCGGGTCGACCTCGACGGTGAAGCCGGAGTCGTCGACGGCGAGCGGCCGCAGGACGATCTTCTCCGGCTCCAGCACCGGCTGCGCCTCGCGGTACTTCTCGACGATGGCGGCCAAGGCGAACGTCAGTTCGCGCAAGCCCTTGCGCGAGGCTGTCGAGACCTCGAACACCTGGAGACCGCGGGCTTCGAGGTCCGGGCGCACGAACTCGGCGAGCTCGGCCGCCTCCGGGACGTCGATCTTGTTCAGGACGACCACGCGCGGACGTTCTTCGAGCTTCCCGCCGAGGCTCGGCGTGTACTTGGCGAGCTCCGCCTCCAGCGCGTCCACATCGGACAGCGGGTCACGGCCCGGCTCGAGGGTCGCGCAGTCGACGACGTGCACCAGCACCGCGCAGCGCTCGATGTGGCGGAGGAAGTCCAGGCCCAGGCCCTTGCCCTCGGACGCGCCGGGGATGAGGCCGGGCACGTCGGCCATCGTGAACACCGTGTCGCCACCGGTGATGACGCCGAGGTTCGGGACCAGCGTCGTGAACGGGTAGTCGGCGATCTTCGGCTTGGCCGCGGACAGCACCGAGATCAGCGACGACTTGCCGGCGGACGGGAACCCGAGCAGGCCGACGTCGGCGACCGAACGCAGCTCCAGCGTCAGGCTGCGGGCCTCACCCGGCTCGCCCAGCAGGGCGAACCCGGGGGCCTTGCGGGCCTTCGACGCGAGGGCCGCGTTGCCGAGCCCGCCGCGGCCGCCCTGGGCGGCGACGAACGTGGTGCCCGGGCCGATCAGGTCGGCGACCATCTCGCCGTCTTCGGTGAACACGACGGTGCCGGACGGCACCTTCATCACCAGCGTCTCCCCCGCCGCGCCGGCGCGGTTGCTGCCCTGGCCCATCTTGCCGTTGCCGGCCTTGGCGTGCGGGCGGAAGTGGAAGTCGAGCAGGGTGTGCACGTTGGGGTCGACGACCAGCAGGACGTCGCCGCCGTTGCCGCCGTTGCCGCCGTCGGGGCCGCCGAGGGGCTTGAACTTCTCGCGGTGCACCGAGGCACAGCCGTTGCCCCCGTCACCGGCGGTCAGGTGGATGACCGCGCGGTCCACGAACCGGGACGCCATGACTCTGCCTCACTTCACTCGCCGAAAAGGGTCTGCACAAAACAAACGAGGGGTGGCACCGGATATTCCGGCCCCACCCCTCGTCAGAGGTCTAGACAGAAGCCGAATCAGGCTTCCGACGGCACGATGTTGACCGTCTTGCGGCCACGCTTCTCGCCGAACTGGACCGCGCCGGCGGCCAGGGCGAACAGCGTGTCGTCGCCGCCACGGCCGACGTTCACGCCGGGGTGGAACTTGGTGCCGCGCTGGCGGATGAGGATCTCGCCCGCGTTGACTTCCTGGCCGCCGAAGCGCTTGACGCCGAGGCGCTGCGCGTTCGAGTCACGACCGTTGCGGGAGCTGGATGCACCCTTCTTGTGAGCCATAGCTCAATCCTCTTTCTTGCGAAGATCCGGAGACGGTCTTACAGGGAGATGGCGGTGACCTCGACGCGGGTCAGCTTCTGCCGGTGACCCTGGCGCTTGTGGTAGCCCGTCTTGTTCTTGAACTTGTGGATCCGGATCTTCGGACCCTTGGTCTGCTCGACGACCTTGCCGGTGACCGAGACCTTCGCCAGCGCGTCGGCGTCCGTGGTGACCTCGCCACCGTCGACGTACAAAACGGCGGGGAGGATGTGCTCGGTGCCCGGCTCGCCCTCGAGCTTCTCGACCTCGACGACGTCGCCGACGGCCACCTTGTACTGCTTGCCGCCGGTCTTGACGATCGCGTACGCCGACACGGAAGTCTCCTGCATTACTCGACAATGGGTGGGGGCTCCGCGCGATCGGCCCACCTGATGGAACGGCGGTCCTGGACTCGCGCAGGCGACCTGCTCTGGTGGCAGGCCGTACTACAGGTTACGTGGGGTGCCCCGGTGCGTTACCACCGGGGTCCCCCTAGTTGTTCACTTGCTCTGGTCGGAGGCGTGCACCGGCGGGCCCGCCGGCCGCGACGCCGCCCGGCGCGGACGGCGCCGGGTGGAGCGCACGGCCGGTTCGGGCACGCTGACGTCGGTGACCGGCTCCTCGGCCGGCTCCGGCGCCGAAGACCGCTCGACCTCGGGTTCCTGCTCCTGCGGCACCGGGACCTCGTCGGCCTCGGTGGTCACCGGGGTGCCGGCGACCTCCTGGGCGGGCTCGGCGGGCGGCTCGGCCGCCACCGGCGTCTCGTCGGCCTCCGTGGTCGCCGGGACGTCCGCGACCTCCCTGGCCGGCTCCGGGGCGGGCCCGTTGCCGTTCAGCGCGCCGTGGTCGTGCTCCTTGGCGGCCTTCGACGCGTTCGCCATCGCCGCCACCGCGGACGCGATCGACTCGCGCTGCTCCGGCGTCGGGACGGCATGGACCTCGGCCTTGGCGGCTTCGGCCTGCTCCTTGGCGGCCTCCTCGCCCTTGCCGCGGCCCCGCGACCGGCGGGAGCTCTTCTCCCCGCCACCGTTGCCGCCGCCGTTGCCGTTGCCGCCGCCGTGGGACTGCGAGGAGCCGCCGCTCGTGCGCTGCACCTCGGTCGAGACGAGCACGCCCCGGCCCTTGCAGTGCTCGCACGGCGTCGAGAACGCCTCGAGCAGGCCGGTGCCGATCTTCTTGCGGGTCATCTGGACCAGGCCGAGCGAGGTGACCTCGGCGACCTGGTGGCGCGTGCGGTCGCGGCCGAGGCACTCGGTGAGCCGGCGCAGCACCAGCTCGCGGTTGGACTCGAGCACCATGTCGATGAAGTCGATGACGATGATGCCGCCGATGTCCCGCAGCCGGAGCTGGCGGACGATCTCCTCCGCCGACTCCAGGTTGTTGCGGGTCACCGTCTCCTCGAGGTTGCCACCCGAACCGGTGAACTTGCCGGTGTTGACGTCGATCACGGTCATCGCCTCGGTGCGGTCGATGACCAGGTAACCGCCGCTCGGCAGCCAGACCTTGCGGTCGAGCGCCTTGGTGATCT
This sequence comes from Amycolatopsis sp. NPDC003861, assembly GCF_053605405.1. Classification (NCBI taxonomy): domain Bacteria; kingdom Bacillati; phylum Actinomycetota; class Actinomycetes; order Pseudonocardiales; family Pseudonocardiaceae; genus Amycolatopsis; species Amycolatopsis sp. NPDC003861. Next base: position 8,054 of record NZ_JBSGJD010000159.1, on the reverse strand, counting down.
GCTCGTCGATCCGGTGGTCGGCGAACGCGTCGCCGGTGCCGGTGTAGCGCTTGAGGCGCTCGGTGAGCTCCGGGGCGACGTGGCTGACGTAGCCGTTGATCGTCTCCCAGGACCGGTTGCCCTGGATCTCCAGCTTGGTGAAGTCCTCGGTGAAGAGGTCACGCACGACCTTGACCAGCAGGTCCGGCTCTTCGTAGAGCATGGTCGGCGCGCCGCCCTTCTTGCCGGAACCGGCGGCGGCCTTCTCCTTGATGACGTCCCACTGCGCCTTCAGGCGGTCGACGTCGCGGCCCAGCTCCTCCTCGCCGATGCCCTCGGAGGCGGTGCGGATGATGACGCCCGCGTCCTCCGGGACGATCCGCTTGAGGATGTCCTTGAGCCGGCGGCGCTCGTTCTCCGGCAGCTTGCGGGAGATGCCGGTGGCGCCGCCCGCGGGGACGTACACCAGGAAGCGGCCGGGCAGCGAGATCTGCGTGGTCAGCCGGGCGCCCTTGTGCCCGACCGGGTCCTTGGTCACCTGGACCAGCACGGAGTCGCCGGTGGACAGCGCCTGCTCGATCTTGCGAGCCTTGCCCTCGAGGCCGGCGGCGTCCCAGTCGACCTCGCCGGCGTAGAGCACGGCGTTGCGGCCGCGGCCGATGTCGATGAACGCGGCTTCCATGCTCGGCAGCACGTTCTGGACGCGGCCGAGGTAGACGTTGCCGACGATCGAGCCGGAGCCCGACTGCGTCACGAAGTGCTCGACCAGGACGCCGTCCTCGAGGACCGCGATCTGGGTGGAGTCGCCGTGCTCGGCGACGACCATCGTGCGCTCGACCGACTCCCGGCGGGCCAGGAACTCGGCCTCGGACAGGATCGGGGCGCGGCGGCGGCCCGCCTCGCGGCCGTCGCGGCGGCGCTGGCGCTTGGCTTCCAGCCGGGTCGACCCGCGGACGCTGCGCACCTCGTCGCGCGCCGGGCGCTCGGGCTGCTCGGCCTTCGCCTGCCGGACGTGGGTGACGGTGTTGGGCGGGTCGTCGGTGCTCTCGGCGGCGTCTTCGCCGTCCGAGCCCTTGCGGCGACGGCGACGGCGCCGGCGGCGGCTGCCGCCTTCACCCTCGTCGGCGTCGCTCTCGGCGTCCGCAGACGACTCCGCGGCGTCCTCGGCCTCTTCGGTGTCCGCTTCGGGCTTTTCGTCGCCGTTGCGAGGCTTGCGGCGCGGCTGCTCCTCGGCCTGGTCGTCCTCGGTTTCGGCGGTCTCGTCGCCCCCCTCGGCGCCCTTGCCACGGCCACGGCCGCGACGGCCCCGGCGGCGGCGACGGCGGCTGCCGGCGTCGTCGCCGTCCTCATCGGCACCGGTGTCGGTGCCCGGCGCGGTGTCTTCGGTCTCTTCCTCGGCGACCTCGGGCTCGGGGCGCGACGGCGGCTCCGCGAAGGGGTCGGCCGGCTTGCGGGCCGGCTTGGCGGCGGGCTCGGCCGGCTCCGGCGGCAGGAAGACCGGCGACGGCGCGGCGAACACCGGCAGGTGCGCGCGGGTCTTCTGGCGCGGCCGCGGCTTCTCGGCCTCGGCGACCGGCACCTCGGGCACCGGCGGGCGGGCCTCGGCGGGCTGGGCCGGCGCGACGGGCTCGGCCGCCGTGTCTTCCGTCTCACCGGTCTTGCCGGTCTCGCCGGTCTCTCCGGGCGCGAAGGCCTCGGCCACCTTGAGCGCCACTTCCCTGGTCACGCTCGACTGCGCGCTGCGCACGCTTTCGCCCAGCTCGGCGAGCTTCGCGAGGACGTCCCGGCTGTGCGACTCGAGCAGCTTGGCCAGCGCGTGCACCCGGATCCGGGCGGGCAGGTCGGCCAGCGGGCCGGCCGCGGGTGTGGCGGGATTCCCGCCGGTGTGCTCGGCGGGTGTTTCCGCGTTCGACATGTGTCTCCTCCGCCCCCGGGCGCGTCTGCCGGTTCGCACCGGCAGGGACGCGGCCGCGCAGGGGCCCCTTTCTGATCGTTGCCGCCGTGGTGGTCACCAGCGGCGGGAATCCTTGCCCGACAACCGGGCGCCGCACCACCGCTTCCGGTGGGGCGCAACCCGGCCAAAGGTCTGCTCGGCGGCGTGCTTGGCCAGGCTTGCGCGGCCCCCGGGCCGCCTGCCACGTCGTCCAGCCACCCGGTTCGCGGGCGGCGACGCGCGTCACGCTGTTCATGCACATCACCGGGCCACAACGCCGCAGGCAGCACCTCTCACGTGCGCCCCGCGGCCCAGCGGCCACCCCAAGTATCCCACACCGGGTGACCACTCCGGTGTACTCGGTACCTCCCGCAGGCACCCGGGCGTGCCGTACCGGCCCACGGCCGGGGGAACTTCGCCCCAGCGCTTGTCCGCCGGGCGCCGGGTGGCTACGGTGCGGCTCGGGGTGACCGGGATCTCGCGCGCCGGCACCCGCGGTTCCTGCATCCGGTGGGAGGTCCGGTGTCCCTGCTGGCGCGGCCGCTGCGAGCGGCCGTGTGCACCGTCATGGTGCTTTCGGGATGCGTCACCGCCGGTCCGGCGGCCGCCGAGTCCGGCTGCGCCCACGGCCGGGCCCTCCGCTACGTCGTCGCCTTCGACCGCGGCACCTCCGAAGCCGCGGCCCGGTCGGAAATCGACCACGCCTGCGGAGCCACCACCGTGTACTACCCGCAGATCGCGGTCGCGGTCGCCACCTCCGGCGACCCGGGTTTCGGCGGGCGGATCGGGCTCGACCGGGCGTTCAGCGCGCAGGCCGAGCGGCTGGCCGCGCAGCGCGCCGCCGAGGTCAAGCCGCAGCCCGCGCGGGCTGCGCTGCCGGCGACCGACCCGGCCCGCGTCCCCGGCGCCGACCTGAGCGGGCAGCAGTGGGACATGCGGATGATCGGCGCCCCGGCCGTCTTCGCGGGCCGCCGGGACGTCGTCGTCGGCGTGCTCGACTCCGGGATCGACCCGGACCACCCGGACCTGAGCGACGCCATCGACCGCGACGACTCCGCCGGCTGCCTGACGGGCGCGCCCGACCGGTCGCCGTCGGCGTGGGAGCCGACGACGTCGGTGCACGGGACGCACGTGGCGGGGATCATCGCGGCGGCCGACGACGGGCGCGGCGTGACGGGTGTGGCGCCCGGGGTGCGAGTGGCGTCGGTGAAGGTGATCGACGACCGCGGGTACGCCGCCCCGGAGGCCGCGGTGTGCGGGCTGATGTGGGCGGCCGCGCGGCACATGCGGGTGACGAACAGCAGCTTCTTCGTCAACCCGTGGTCGCTGTCGTGCATCCGCGGCAACGACCGTGGAGTGGTGCACGAGGTGCTGGCCCGGGCGGTGGAGTACAGCACGTCGGCGGGGACGTTGAACGTGGCGGCGGCGACGAACGAGGCGGTCGACCTGACGCCGTCGGCGCGGTCGGGGGCGCGCGGGGCCACCAGCGGGTGTGAAGCACTGCCGGCCGGGCTGCGGGACGTCGTCGCGGTGTCGGCCTTCGGCGCGGACCGGGTGAAGGCGGGGTACAGCTCGTACGGGCTGGGCGTGATCGACGTCACCGCGCCGGGCGGCGAGACGGGCGAGTGCGTGCTGTCGACGGTGCCGGGCGGGTACGCACCGCTGTGCGGAACGTCGATGGCGGCCCCGCACGTGACGGGCGTGCTGGCGCTGCTGGCGTCCGCATCGGAGAAGGCCGGCCCCCGCCAGCTGCGGCGGACGTTGGACGCGCAGGCGATGCCGATGCCCTGCCCGGCCGACTACGATCTGACCGGGGATGGGCTTCAGGACGCGTACTGCGCGGGGTATGAGGGGTACAACGGGTTCTACGGGCACGGGATGGTGCGTGCTCCGGCGCCTGCGGCTGCACCGGGTGGGCAGCCCGACCAGGCCCGCTGACCCCGCCCGGGCGTGCGCGGAGCCGGATCCCGCGTGATCCGGGACGGGACTCGCGTGACTGAGCGCGGAACTCGCGTGATTGGGGACGGAACTCGCGTGATTGGGTGGGCGTCTCGTCAGGTGAGGAGGAGCTTGGCTATTCGGCGGGTCGAGGCCCAGAGGCCGATCGCGCCCAGGGCCAGTAGGTAGGCCAGGTTGATCAGCATGCTGCCGGACAACAGGCCCGTGGCCAGGCCGCGCATCAGCTCGATCGCGTGGTAGAGCGGGAGGCAGCGGATCACCCACTGCAGCGGCTCGGAGTACACCGACAGCGGGTAGAACGTTGTCGCGAAGAGGAACATCGGGGTCAGGCCGAGCTGGATGTAGTCGAACTGGGCCGTCGAGCGCAGGAACGTCACCAGCGCCATGCCGATCGCCGAGAACGCCAAGCCCACCAGGAGCGCCGCGGGGACCATCAGCAGGGCCCACCACGAGGCCAGCAGGCCCATCGCCGCCGCGATGGCGAGGAAGGCCACCGCGTAGATGCCGCCGCGGGTGATCGCCCAGCCGATCTCGCCCAGCGCCACGTCCAGCGGGCCGATCGGGGTCGCCAGCATCGCGTCGTACAGCTTGGCGTAGCGCAGCTTGAAGAACAGGTTGTACGTCGATTCGAAGACGGCGCCGTTCATCGCCGACGTCGCCAGCAGCGCCGGCGCCACGAAGGCGACGTAGCTCATCGGCTGCCCGCCGGGGCCCGTCACCTCGGTGACCAGCTTGCCGAACCCCAGCTGGAACGCCAGCAGGTAGAGGAACGGCTCGACCGCGCCGGACAGGAAGATCAGCCAGTTGCCGCGGTAGACCAGCACCGAGCGTTCGACGAGCATCCGGGCGCGGCCCGCGTACAGCCCCGGCGGCAGGATGCGCAGCAGCAACCCGGCGCGGGTTTCGACGGTCGTCATTCAGACCACCAGCCTCCGGTAGAAGGCCCGGTGCGCGAGCACCCACCCGGCCGCGAACAGCGCCGCCAGCACGGCGAGGTGACCGAGCATCGCCCAGCCGCCCACGCCGCCGATGCTCACGCCGCGGGCCAGCTGCGTGCCGTGCCACAGCGGGGAGAGCCAGGCCACCCAGCGGATCGCGCCCGGCAGCTGGGAGATCGGGAAGAACGTGCCGGAGAACAACGTCATCGGCATCACGACGAACCGGAAGATCAGCCCGAAGCGCTGGCCCTCGTCGTAGGTCCGCGCGGCGAGCGCGGCCATCGGTGCGGTGCAGGCGAGCCCGGTGACCGTGCCGGCCAGGATCACCAGCAGCACCCCCGGCCCGGTCCAGGCGCCGAAGAACAGCGCGACGAACGCGTAGATCGCGCCCGCCAGCGTCAGGCGCAGGGCCGACCAGATCAGGTGCCCGCCGAACACCTGGCCCGGTGACACCGGGGTGGCCGTGACGGCCAGGTATTCCTTCTGCCACTTGAACCCGGACAGCACCGGGTAGCTCGACTCGCCGAACGCCTGCTGCGCGGCCCCGGCGGCCAGCAGCGCCGGGGCGATGTACTGCAGGTACGACAGGCCGCCGGTGACCTCGCCCGGCCGCACCTGCGAGCCGAAGCCGAGCCCCATCGCGGCCAGGAAGAGCACCGGCTGCAGGCCGGTGGAGTACAAAGTGGACAGCCAATGGCGGCGGTACCACGTCCAGCGCCCCTCGACCTGCAGCCAGGCGCCGTGCCACTTGCCGACCACCCGGCCGGTCGAGATCGTCGCCATCAGTCGACCAACGTCCGGCCGGTGAGCCGGAGGAAGACGTCCTCCAGCGAGCTGCGGCGCACCAGGCTCGACAGCGGCCGCACGCCGCGGGAATGGGCTCGCTCCAACGCGTCCTCGCCGTCGTCGCTGTACAGCAGGACTCGGTCCGGGAGCACCTCCACGCGCTCCGCCAGGCCCTCCACCTGCTGGGCGGCCGACACCTGCTCCCCCGACGCGAACCGCAGCTCGACGACCTCGCGCGTCGAGTACCGCCGGATCAGGTCGGCCGGCGAGCCCTCCGCGGCGATGCGGCCGTGGTCCATCACCACCAGCCTGTCGCACAGCTGCTCGGCTTCGTCCATGTAGTGCGTCGTCACGATCAGCGTCGTGCCCTGGGCCTTGAGCCGGAACAGCCGATCCCACAGCAGGTGCCGGGCCTGTGGGTCGAGGCCCGTCGTCGGCTCGTCGAGCAGCAGCAGCTCCGGGTCGTTGACCAGCGAGCGGGCGATCGTCAGCCGCCGCTTCATACCGCCCGACAGCGGGTCGACCTTGTCGCCGGCGCGGTCCGTGAGCTGGGCGAACTCCAGCAGTTCCGCGGCCTTCTCCCGGGCCGCCGCGCGCGACAGGCCGAAGTAGCGGCCGTAGACCAGCAGGTTCTCCCGGACCGTCAGCTCGACGTCCAGGTTGTCCTGCTGCGGCACCACGCCGAGGCGCGCGCGGATCCGCGGCCCGGCCACCTCCGGGTCGAGGCCGAGCACGCGGAGCTCGCCGTCCGTGCGGGGTGACACGCAGGCGATCATCCGCATGGTCGACGACTTGCCCGCGCCGTTCGGGCCGAGGAACCCGAACGCCTCCCCGCGCCGCACCTCGACGTCGATCCCGCGCACGGCTTCGAACTCGCCGAAGCGCTTCACCAGTGCCTTGGCCTGCACCAGTGCCGGTTCCCGGTCCTCCGCATCGTCCACGCTTCGCACCATAGGACCGACCACCGACAAAAACCGAACGGATTAGCCGCGGACCGTCACCACCAGCGTCTGCGAGACGCCGTTGACCTGCACGGACAGCCGCGCGACACCCGGCCGCACCGCGGTCAGGACGCCCGAGGCCGGGTCGAACGCGACGACGCCCCGGCCGACCTGCCAGTCCGCGCTCACCGGGTAGGACACCGGCACGTCCCGCGTCCCCTGCCGCACCGAAGCGCGGACGACCGCGCGTTCGCCGCGGGCCATCGACGACGGCCCGGTCAGCGAAAGGGCGTCGACGTTCGGGCGCGTCTCGAACCGCACCGGCTCGGCGCGGTCGGCCGGGTCCACCCGCAGCAGCGTCCAGCCGACGAACCCGCCGTCGCCCGGCGCGGCCGCGGGCGCCTTGCCCGAGTTGCCGTTGACCAGGTACGGCACCCCGTCGACCCGCGACAGCGAGAACACGCCGGCGTGCGAGGCCACCGCGGCGGCCGGCTTGCCGGAAGCCTGCTCGAACCCGGTCAGCCACTGGGTCAGCAGGGTGGCCTCCTTCCGGTCGCCGAGCTGCGAGTTCCCGGTCGGGCTCGGGTCCTTCACCGGGTGGTGCATGGCGACGACGACCCCGCGGACCGACCGGTCGCGCGCCGCGGAGTCGAGCGCCGACCGCAGCATCCGGACCTGGTCGAACCCGCCGGCCCGCAGCGAGCCGCGCGAAGAATCGAGCAGCACCAGCCGGATGCCGCGGACGTCGACGACCTGGTGCGTCACGCCGAAGGCCGCCTGGAAGTTCGCGAGGCCGTTGCCGCCTTCGGCCTCGTGGTTGCCCGGCACGTAGTACCAGGGCACCAGCTCGCCGAGCTCCTCGGTGATCACCTGCCGGGCCAGTACGAAGTCGGGCGCGGTGCCGCGGTCGACGAAGTCGCCGTTGAGCAGCACCAGGTCCGGTTTCGCCGCGACGGCTTCGCGCAGCGCCCGGCGGGCCTGGGCGACCAGCGGCCCCGCCGGGTCGTCCGCGGTGAACTGGGCGTCGCTGACCACCGCGACCCGCAGGCCGCCGGCCAGGACGCCGTCGGTGACCAGCGCCGGGTCGTGCGGGGCGGGATCGGCGGGCACGGCCGTCGTCGGCGCCACCTCGAAGGTCAGGTCGTCGAACACGAGCCGGCCCTCGTACTGCTGGTCCGGCACGTTCTCGACGGCGTAGAAGCGCGCCAGGCGCTGTCCGGCGGGGAGCCCGGCCGGAATCGTGGCGGTGACGTACTTCCAGCCCGTCCAGTCGACGCTCAGCGAAAGGTCCACAATGGACGCCACGTTCGCGGCGTCGCGCAGTTCGGCCCGCAGCCACGCACCCTTGCCGTCGCCGTCGACCCACAGCCCGATCTTCTGCGTGCCCGGCGGCACCGCAAGCGGCGACGAAGGCGTCACGTAGGCCGCGCGCGTCGCGGTCGTGCCGGTCAGCCGGTAGTCCAGCGCGAGGCCGGCGCCGCCGTCGCGGCCGGGTGCCGCGGACAGCGCCGCGCCGAC
>NZ_JBSGJD010000158.1:0-22994 GCF_053605405.1 Amycolatopsis sp. NPDC003861 | reverse complement strand
GCTCGATTGTCACAACGGACGGTGGAGCCGCGTCAAGGCGGGAAAGCGTGCCTTGACCCGGCACCACCGTCCGCGTGCCGGCTTCGGATCGGGGTGGCGGGGGAGGCCTGGGTGGGGTGCCGGTTGGGCGTCCGCGTCTCGTTCGGGCCGGTGGAATGCCTGCTGCTCCGGCTTTGGCGGAGCTCTGTCTGGGAGGGTGGGCCGGGCAAGCGCAGGGCCCCGCAAGCGCAGCCCAGAGGGACCTCCCAGCGCGCGCACCCCTCGCCCGCGCCGAAAGCCCTACCAACAACCCGCGAAGGGCTCAGCTCGCCTGCTGCCGCCGGGCGCTGTCCGTTACCTCGAGTACGTCCAACGGCACCAGCGGTGCCAGCTGCGGCCGCTTCGGGGACAGCCCGTCCCCCATCGACTCGCCCCTCAGCTGCCGCCGGATCCACGGCAGCAAATGCACCTTCGTCCACGTCAGGTCCGACCGGCGGGAGTCGATCCAGCGGTTCGGCGTCTCCTCCAGGGGCCACGGCTCGCGCCAATCCGACTCCACCGGGATCCCCAGCACCTCCGCCGCCTTCAGGGCGATGCGGCGGTGGGCCTCCGGGGAAAAGTGCAACCGGTCGTCGCTCCAGGCGCGGCGGTCGTGGAGGGGGCCCATGGTCCACAAGTCGACCATGCGCGCTCCGTGACGCTCCGCGATTGCCCACAGATTCGTGTTGTAGATCGCCACCTTGCCGCGCAGCACCGACATCACCGACAGGACCTTCGTGTCCGGGCCGTTGAACAGCAACACCGGGATGCCCGCCTCGCGCAGCTTCGCCACGCCCTCCTCGAGGCGCTCCGCCACCGCGTCCACGTCCGCGCCCGGCACGATGATGTCGTTGCCGCCCGCACAGAGCGTGACCAGGTCCGGCTTCAGGTCGAGCGCGATCGGGAGCTGCTCGTCCAGGATCTCGTCGAGCATCTTGCCGCGCAGGGCCAGGTTGGCGTACTGGAAGTCGCTGCGGCCGGCCGCCAGTACCTCGGCCAGGCGGTCGGCCCAGCCGCGGAAGGAACCGTCCGGCAGGTCGTCGTTGAGCCCCTCGGTGAAGCTGTCACCGAGGGCTACGTAGCTGTCGAATCCGTACACGTGGGTCCCCTTCCCATCCCTGCGACCGACACACCCCGACATGTAGTTGTACACCTCAACTAACCATCGGCCGCAAACCCGCTCCACCCCCGGGCGTTCAGCCTGCGGTAACAGTGTCTTATCTTGTCGGCCTTCTGTGCCTCTCTATTACGCAGTCTTCACCTTCCGCATGCCGTGAAACCGCACACTCGGAGGCAAACCCGGCACCCGATGTGGCGAAGATCTCCCTCCCCGGGGCGTCCCGCGCACGATCCGGCAGGCTGGACACGTGTCCGGAGAACCCCGTGAGTCGCTCACGCAGATCCTCGGTGGCCGCCGGGGGGCGCTCGACGCCAGCATCCCGCCCGTCGGCTTCGTCGCCGGGTGGCTCGTGGCCGGTCAGTCCGTCGCCTGGGGCGCCGGGGCCGCCGTCGCGGTCGCCGTCGCGGTGGGGTTCTACCGGATCGCCCGTGGTGGCAAGGTGCGCGCGCTCGTCGTCAGCCTGGCCGCCGTCGTCGCGGCCGCGCTGATCGCCCTGCACACCGGCCGGGCCCAGGACTTCTTCCTCCTGCAGCTGATGTCCAATGTGGCCAGCGCGCTGCTCTGGGCGGCCAGCATCGTCGTGCGCTGGCCGCTGCTCGGCGTCGTCGTCGGCCTGCTGCTGGGCCAGAAGACGCGCTGGCGCCGCGACACCGTGCTGCTCAAGGCCTACTCGCGCGCCAGCTGGGTGTGGGTGCTCCAGTACACGCTGCGCGTGGTCGTCTACGGCCTGCTGTGGTGGGCCGGCCAGGTGCTCGCGCTCGGCGTGGCCCGGACGGTGCTCTCCTGGCCGCTCGTCGCGCTCACCGTCGCGGTCAGTGGCTGGGTGCTCTACCGGGCGTTGCCGCCGGAACACCCCGGCCTCCGCCTGGCGCCGGAAACCCGCTCGGACGACGTACCGGGGGCATAAGGCGGCCCCCGGCGAGGGGGGAGGGTCCGGGGGCCACTGCCTACGGTACCCGGACTCCCGGGTTCAGTCGACGGTTTCGCGTCTTTGCGCCGCGTTTTGCTCGAGATCCTTACGCCCGGGGCCGTGGCGTCCCCTCGCCGAAGGCGTCCACGGCGGCCAGCCAGGCCGCCCCGAGCACCCCATCGGAGCTGGTCAGCACCTCGAGCTCACCCAGACGGCGGCGCACCAGCTCCCCGACCGGGCTGGCGCCGGTGAGCACCGAGCCGACGAGCACGACCGGAGTCGACTCGCCGGGCTCGCGCGCCGCCAGGGCGTTCTCGGCCAGGTGCCCGGCCGCGCGGGCGACGATCTCCCGGGCCGCCGGCTCGCCCGCGTCGTGCGCCGCGCTCACCAGCGGGGCGAACCGGGCGAGCCGGACCGGCGGCTCCGCGTTGGCCGCGGTGATCAGCGCCCGGGACGCGGCCAGCCTTCCGGCGTCGTCGCGGACGTCCAAAACGGACAGTCCGAGGGCCGCGGCCAGCACCGCCGACGGGAGCCCGTCGAGCGGCCGGCCGCGGCCCAGTGCCTCCAAAGTGGAGCGGACGGCTTCGCGGCCGAGCCAGAACGCCGACCCTTCGTCGCCGAGCAGCCAGCCGTAGCCACCGGTCGTGCCCGCGAGCCGCCGCTTGCGGATCCGGCCCGCGATCGAGCCGGTGCCGGCGACGACGACCGTCCCGTCCGGCGCCGAGGTCGCCGACGCGTACGCCACTTCGGCGTCGGCGACCGTCCGGACGGCACACGTGAGACCGATTCGCGTCCACGCCGCGTCGAAGACCGCCGCCACGCCGCGATCGCTCAGCTTGCTGACCCCGGCCATGCCGACGACGCACGCCCGTACGGCGCCGGGGTCATGGCCGCCGAGCGCCGCGGTGATCGCGTCCGCGATCCGGCCCGCGGCGACCTCGGGCGCGTGCGCGTTCGGGTTCGCCCCTTCGCCGCGCCCGGTGCCCAGCACCGCGCCGGTGGCGTCGACCAGTGCGGCCCTGGTCGACGTCCCGCCGGCGTCGACGCCGATCGCGAAGCTCACCTCGTCTTGGTCACCTTCAGCAGGCCGCGCGGGCTGTCCGGGTCGCCGCCGCGGGCCAGCGACAGGCCGAGCGCGATCCGCTGGATCGGCAGGATCTCCAGGATCGGCGCCAGCTCCTCGACGGTCTGCGGCACGTCGATGCGCAGCGCCGCCGGGGCCTGGGCCGACGCCGAGCCGACCGCGACGACGTCCGCGCCGCGCTTGCCGACGGCGTCGATCACCTCGCGCATCGCGTCGGCGCCGTGCCCGGCGCTGGTCACCGCGAGGACCGCGGTCTGGTCGTCGACCGCGGCGACCGGGCCGTGCAGCAGGTCGGCGCCGCTGTACGCGCGGGCCGCGAGGTAGCTCGTCTCGGCGAGCTTGAGGGACGCCTCCAGCGCGGTCGCGTACGAGTAGCCGCGGGCGGCGGTGAGCACCCGGTTCACGAACCGGTAGCGGTCGACCGCGCGCTGCACGCCCTCGGTGGCGCCGTCGAGGGTCTGCTGCGCCAGCTCGCCGATCTTCTCGGCGTCGGCCGCCTTGCCGCCGCGCACCGCGTCGATCAGCAGGTACAGCGCCATCAGCGTCGCGGAGTACGTCTTGGTGGCCGCGACGGCCTTCTCGACACCCGCGCCGATGTCGACGCCGAGCTCGGACGCCGCCCGCAGCGGCGAGTCCGGCGTGTTGGTGACCGAGACCGTCAGCGCGCCCTGGCGCCGCGCCGTTTCGGTGACCTCGATCAGGTCAGGCGAGCCGCCGCTCTGGCTGACCGTGACGAAAAGCACGTCCCGCAGATCCGGCCGAGCGCCGTACAGAGTGGCCGTGGACGGGGAAACCAGACCCGCCGGAAGGCCGAGGAGTACCTCGATCAGGTACTTCGCGTACAACGCTGCGTGGTCGCTCGATCCACGCGCCGCGAGCAAAGCGAACCGCGGGGGGCGTTGTGAGATCTTTTCCGCCACTTCGGCGATTTCCGCCTGACGCGCCACCAGTCCGGCCAGGACGTCCGGTTGCTGGGCGATCTCCGCGGCCATGTGCGCGCCGGGCCGTTGTTCGGTCATCATTTTCCTCTCCACCTCCGGCATTATGTACCGGACTCAGGCGGCGTCGGTCAGGTCTAGACCAATGTTATAGGGGCGGCGCGTTTGGGGAAAAGGGTACGTTTCTTACGGGGACGTGGCGTGCGATGAGGGAAGACATAGGGAGCCGGGCATGTTGGAGACCACCACCACGGGCGAGGCGGGCGCCGTCGCCGGGATGCGCGGGCAGCGCGAGCCCAAATACTGGGCGCTGAAACAGCACCTCCTCGACCTGCTGGACGTGCTGCCGCCGGGGTCGCCGATCCCGACCGAACGCGCGCTCGCCGGGGAGTTCACGGTCTCCCGCACCACCGTGCGCCAGGCGCTGGCCGACCTGACCGCCGAGGGCCGGCTGCACCGGGTGCAGGGCAAAGGCACCTTCGCGGCCGAGCCGAAGCTCGCGCAGCGGCTCCAGCTGTCTTCCTACACCGAGGACATGCGCAAACAGGGCCTGAAGCCGTCGTCGAAATTGTTGGAAGTCGAGGAAATGCCGGTCGAGGGCGACCTCGCGAAGCTGCTCGGCATCCGGACCGGCGCGAAAATCCTTCGTCTTCGACGACTTCGACTGGCGGACTCGCAGCCGATGGCGCTCGAGACGACGCACCTGCCGCTCGGCCGCTTCCGCGGGCTGCGCAAGCACGTCTCGGCCGGCGGTTCGTTGTACGCCGTTCTACGCGAGCACTACGGCGTCGAACTCGAACGCGCGGAAGAAACGATTGAGACGTCCCTGGCGGGGCCGCAGGAAGCGGAGATGCTCGGCGCGGACGTCGGCATGCCGGTGCTGATGCTGACCCGCCACTCGTTCGCCACGGACGGCAAGCCGGTCGAGTTCGCCCGCTCGGTCTACCGCGGCGACCGCTACAAGTTCGTGACGACGCTGCTGCCGTAACGCCTCGTGAGTGGTAAGGCGGGTTAGAACCCTCCTTGCCACTCACGACCTGCCGGGTTGACGGGGTGCTGCGGTGGCGGTGAAGGTGACCGGGTGACTGCCACCGAAGACACCGGGATCCGCTGGGGCACCGGCGCCGCGCGCGGCCTGCTGGCCACCACCATCCTGGGCTCCGGCATGGCGATGCTCGACGGCACCATCGTCAACGTCGCCCTGCCCCGCATCGGCGCCGAGCTCAACGCCTCCGTGGCGGGGCTCCAGTGGATCCTCGACGGCTACATGCTGGCCCTCGCCGCGCTCATCCTGGTCGCCGGTTCGCTCGGCGACCGGTACGGCCGGCGCCGCATGTACCTCGTCGGCGTCATCTGGTTCGGCGTCGCCTCCGGGCTGTGCGCCGCGGCGCAATCCACCGAAATGCTCGTCGCGACCCGGATCCTGCAGGGCATCGGCGGCGCGCTCCTGACGCCGGGGTCGCTCGCGATCCTCCAGGCGTCCTTCGCGCACGACGCCCGTGCCCGCGCGATCGGCGCCTGGTCCGGCCTCGGCGGCATCGCGGCCGCCGCCGGGCCGCTGCTCGGCGGGTTCCTCGTGCAGGTGTGGTCGTGGCGGCTGGCGTTCCTAATCAACGTGCCGATCGCGGTCGCGGTGGTGCTGATGGCCCGCCGGTTCGTCCCGGAATCGCGTGACCCCGACGCCACCGGGCACCCGGACTTCGGCGCCGCCGCGCTCGGCGCCCTCGGCCTGGCCGGGATCACCGGCGCGCTGGTCGAGGCGCCCGCCCGCGGCATCGGCGACCCGCTCGTGCTCGGCGCGGGCCTGCTGGGGATCGCCGGGCTGGCCGCGTTCGTCGTCGTCCAGCACCGCTCGCACGAGCCGCTGGTGCCGCCGTCACTGTTCGGCGACCGCACGTTCACCCTCTCGAACGCGCTGACCTTCGTCGTCTACGCGGCCCTCGGCGGCGTGATGATGCTGCTGGTCATGCAGCTGCAGGTCTCACTCGGCTACTCGCCGACGGCGTCCGGCCTGGCCGGGCTCCCGCTGACGGTGATCATGCTCCTGCTTTCGGGCCGTTCCGGCGCGCTCGCGCAGCGCATCGGCCCGCGCCTGCAGCTGGTCGTCGGCCCGATCGTGGTCGGCGTCGGGATGCTGCTGATGCTGCGCATCGCGCCCGGCGCGTCCTACCTCGGCACGGTGCTGCCCGCGGTGGTCGTGTTCGGGCTCGGCCTGGCGACGGTCGTGGCGCCGGTGACCGCGACGGTGCTCGCCGCGGCCCCGGACCGCTACGCCGGTGTCGCGTCCGGCGTCAACAACGCCATCGCCCGCTCGGGCGGCCTGCTGGCCGTCGCGGTGCTGCCGGCGGCGGCCGGGCTGACCGGCGAGGCGTACGCCGACCCGGTCGCGCTCACCGCGGGCTGGCGGACGGCGCTGGTCATCTGCGCGGCCCTGGCGATCGCGGGCGGCCTGATCGCGCTGGGCATCCACAACGGCGTCCTCGCGCCACCGTCGTCGCCTTCGCCGGGCGCCAAGCCGGACGACGACTGCCCCCACCTGGGCGAGTGCTACCACTGCGGCGTCGAGGGCCCGCCGACGCACATCCGCGGGGGCTCCTCCGTCGCCGGCTCCTAGCCAAAGCGCCCCAATGTGGCGTTGGTTGCGTCCAGCGCGCCGAACGCCACATTGGGTGCGCTGGATGCACCGAACGCCACATTGGGGCGCTTGAGGCGGCCAGGGCTCAGCCCGCGAGGATCTCGGCGAACAGCGCCGGGTCGGCGTTGCCGCCCGAGACGAGGACGACCGTCTTGCCGGCCGGGAGCTCGCCGGCGTGGGACAGGTACGCCGCCAACGTCACCGCGCCGCTCGGCTCGGCCACCAGCCGGGCCTTGCGGGCGAGGACGCGCATCGCCTCGCGGATCTCGTCCTCGGAGACCGTGACCATCTGGTCCACCACTTCCCGCAGGTGAGCGAAGGTCAGCTCGGACGGCTGCGAGCGCAGGCCGTCGGCGATCGTGCGGGCGCGGTCGGCCTGCGGCCACCGGACCAGCTCACCCTGCCGCAGGCTGTCGGCGACGTCCGCGGCCAGCGCGGGCTCGACGCCGATCACGCGCGCCCGCGGGCACCGGGCCCTGATCGCGGTGCCGACCCCGGCGGCCAGCCCGCCACCGCTGATCGGGACGAGCACGACCTCGACGTCCGGCAGGTCCTCGGCGATCTCCAGGCCGGCGGTGCCCTGCCCGGCGATGATGGCCGCGTGGTCGAACGGCGGGACGAGGGTCAGCCCGCGTTCGGAGGCCAGTTCGCGCGCTTTGGCCTCGTGCTCGCCGATCGGGACCTCGATCACCTCGGCGCCGTACGAGCGGGTGGCCTCGACCTTGATCCGCGGCGCGACGTCCGGCACGACGATCACCGCGGGCACGCCGTAGCGCTGCGCCGCGTACGCGACTGCCTGCGCGTGGTTGCCGCTCGAGTACGCGATGACACCCCGGGTGCGGGCCGCGTCGTCGAGGGAGGCGATGGCGTTGAACGCACCGCGCACCTTGAAGGCGCCGACCGGTTGCAGACTTTCGGGTTTGAGCCACAGGGTTCCGCGGGGATCCCAGGTCTGGAGCAGCAGGGGCGTGCGTACGGCGACATCTTCGACGCGCTTCGCGGCGGCCTCGATGTCAGAGATCGTCACCAGTTCCATGTGCCGAGTATGTCAAGAAAACGTTCGGTCTGGAGTGTCTATTATGGACAGACGAAGTGGTCCTCCTCACGCCGTGGCAACGAGGGGAGTTCCTCACACGCCTTAGACGTTGGACAGGGGAGAACACGGACTACCTAGATCGGGATCATGACCAAGGAGAAAGCAGCGGCTTCGGAGGAGAAGGAAGAGAAGTCGGGCCTGCGGATCGCGCAGGTCCTGGCGGCGGCGCTGGCGGCGGTGACCGCGGCGCTGCTCGGCTCGACGCTGGGCGTGGCGGGCACGGTGGTCGGCGCGGGCGTGGCGAGCGTGGTGTCGACGGTCGGCAGCGAGCTGTACCTGCGCTCGCTGCAGCGCACGCGCGAGGCGGCCCTCAAGGCGCGTCAGCTCGCGACGTCGGGCATCCGGCGGCGCGGGCCCGCGGAGCCGCCGGAGGTGCCGGCGACGGCCGAGGTGCCGATCACCGACCAGTCCACGGTGCAGCTGGCGAAACCCGACTCGGCACGGCTGTCCGCGCGGCTGAAGAAGCTGCGCTGGCCGTTGATCATCGGCACCAGCGTGGCGGCGTTCGCGGTGGCGATCCTGTCGATCGTCGGCTTCGAGTCGGCCACGGGCACCCAGATCGGCGGCGGCACGGGCTCGAGCATCGGCAAGATCTTCTCGGGCGGCAGCGGCCACGAGGACCGGACCCCGTCGTCGACCACCCCGCCGACCTCGACGGACGACACCCAGGTGTCCCCGACGGAGACGACCCCGACGGTGACGTCGACCCCGCCGACGACGTCGTCCGAGACCCCGTCGACCACGCCGGGCACGACGACCGAGCAGCCGTCGACCTCGGCCCCGGCGACCACGGCGACCCCGCCGACCAGCAAGGGCGCCGGGACGACGCCGACCCCGTGACTCAGGCCAGCGCGGCCCGCAGCGCGCGGGCCGCGGCCTCCGGGTCCTCGGCTTCGGTGATCGCCCGGACGACCACGATCCGCGACGCGCCCGCCTCCAGCACCGAGGGCAGCCGCTCGCCGTCGATGCCGCCGATGGCGAACCACGGGCGATCCGGCGTCCAGGCCGCCGTGTCGCGCACCAGGTCCAGGCCCGGCGCGGGGCGGCCCGGTTTCGTGGGCGTCGGCCAGCAGGGGCCCGTGCAGAAGTAGTCCACGCCGGGTTCCGCGGCCGCCGCGAGCGCCTGGTCGAGCGAGTGCGTCGAACGGCCGATCACGACGTCGTCGCCCAGGATGCGGCGGGCCAGCGGCACCGGGATGTCGTCCTGGCCCAGGTGCAGCACATCGGCACCGACCGCCAGCGCGACGTCGGCGCGGTCGTTCACCGACAGCAGCGCGCCGTGGCGGGCGCACGCCTCCGCGAGCACCTCCAGCGCGGCGATCTCGCCGGCCGCCTCCAGAGCGCCGGTTTTGTCGCGCAGCTGGATGATGTCGACGCCGCCCGCGAGGGCCGCGTCGGCGAAGGCGGCGAGGTCCTCACGCGAAGTGCGGGCGTCCGTGCACAGGTACAGGCGCGCCGAGTCGAGGCGGGCGCGGATCTTGTCACCGGAGAGGGCGGGCATAGCGGCGACCGTACCGCGCGCGTTAGGGTGGAGGTGTCCGCACGGGAGCCCGAGGCACGGGCTGAGAGGGAGCTGCCGCTCCGACCGTGGAACCTGATCCGGGTCATGCCGGCGCAGGGAGCGTGATCCCATGACGAACCTGGCAGTGGTGGGCGGCGGCGTGATCGGCCTGTCCACGGCGTGGCGAGCCGCGCGCACCGGCCGGAAGGTCACCCTGTACGACCCCGAACCCGTCCGCGGCGGTGCGTCCTGGCTGGCCGGGGGCATGCTCGCGCCGGTCACCGAGGCGTGGCCGGGCGAGGAGGACGTCCTCCGCCTCGGGGAAGAGTCGCTGAAGCGCTGGCCGGCGTTCGCCGCGGACCTGGCGCGGGACGGCACCGACCCGGGATTGGCCGGGCACGGGACGCTCGTCGTCGCCTTCGACCACGCCGACGCCGGCCACCTCGACATCCTCGCCGGTCACCTGCACTCGCTCGGCCGCGCGGCCGAGCGGCTCACCGGCCGGGAGGTCAAGCGGCTCGAACCCGGTGTCGGATCCGTCCGAAGTGGACTCAACGTACCCGGTGACCTGGCGGTGGACAACCGGAAACTCCTCGACGCGCTGTACGCGGCGTGCCTGAAGCGCAACGTCCGGTTCGTCCGCGAGCGCGTCGAGGAACTCCCGGACGCCGAAGCCGTCGTGCTCGCCGCGGGCGCCTGGACCGGGCGGCTGCACCCGCTGCTCGCCGACGCCGTCCGCCCGCTCAAGGGCGAGATCCTCCGGCTCAAGCCCCGCCGCGGCTGCCTGCCGCCGCCGGCCCGCACCGTCCGGGCCGTCGTCGAAGGCCGCCCGATCTACCTCGTCCCGCGCGGTGCCGCCGAGCTCGTCCTCGGCGCCACCCAGTACGAGGCGGGCTTCGACCGGGCCGTCACCGCCCGGGGCGTGCGCGAGCTGCTCGAAGGCGCCGAACGCGTCTTCCCCGCGATCACCGAGTACGAGCTGGCCGAGACCGCCGCCGGCCTGCGCGCCGGCAGCCGGGACGCGCTGCCGTACCTGGGCGTCTTGGACGGCGGGGTTTTCGCCGCGACCGGGCACCACCGCAACGGCCTGCTGCTGGCCCCGGTGACCGCGGACGCCGTGGTCGCCTGGCTCGACGGCGACGAGCCGCCCGAAGGCGTCGAAGCGGCTTCGCCCGCCCGCCTGCACGAGAAGGAGCACGTGTGATGGAGATCAAGCTCAACGGCGAGTGGACGGCGTTCCCAGACGGCGCCACCGTCGCCGACGTCCTCGACGCGTCGGGCGGGCAGCGGCCCGGCATCGCCGTCGCGGTCGACGGCGTCGTCGTCCGCCGCGCCGACTGGGCGGCCACCCCGGTGCCCAAGGGGGCGGTCCTCGACGTGCTCACCGCGGTCCAGGGAGGCTGAAATGGACGAAGAACCACTGGTCATCGGCACGACGAAGCTGACGTCCCGGCTGATCATCGGCACCGGCGGCGCGGCGAACCTCGCCGTGCTGGAACGCGCGCTGGTGGCGTCGGGCACCGAGCTGACCACGGTCGCCATGCGCCGCGCCGACGCCGAAGGAGGCTCCGGCGTCCTCGAACTCCTGAAGAGGCTCGGCATCGAGCTGCTGCCGAACACGGCGGGGTGCCGGACGGCCGCCGAAGCCGTGCTCACCGCGCAGCTCGCGCGCGAGGCGCTGGAGACCGACCTCATCAAGCTCGAGGTGCACGCCGACGACCGGACGTTGCTGCCGGACCCGATCGAGACCCTCGACGCCGCCGAGCGGCTCGCCGCCGACGGGTTCACCGTGTTCGTCTACACGAACGACGACCCGGTCCTCGCGCTGCGCCTGGAGGAGGCCGGCTGCGCCGCGGTGATGCCGCTGGGCGCGCCGATCGGCACCGGGCTCGGCATCCGGAATCCGCACAACATCGAACTGATCGTCTCGCGGGCGGGCGTCCCGGTCATCCTGGACGCCGGAATCGGCACGGCCTCGGACGCGACCCTCGCCATGGAGCTCGGTTGCGACGCCGTCCTGCTCTCCACGGCCGTCACCAGGGCGGCCGATCCGGAGCGGATGGCCGCGGCGATGCGTTCCGCCGTGGTCGCGGGACGGTTGGCTCGGGAAGCCGGGCGGGTGCCGCAGCGCTTCTGGGCGCAGGCTTCGAGCCCACCCCGTTAAACCAGGGCGCCTTAACGCCGACCGTGACCTCGAACCCGTAAGGTGGACGGCAATTTCCGGCGCACCCGCGGCGGGGCGAGGGCAGAAGGAGCCAGCCGTGACGAGCACATCGGTCCAGGACGTCTCGGGCAGGTTGTACCTCGCCGTGGGCAGGCTCTCCCGGTCACTGCGGCAGGCCGGCGTGCCGGGCCCGGGCCACGGCGCCATCTCGGCGCTGGCGACGCTGGTGCACGCGGGCCAGCTCCGGCTCGGCGACCTCGCGGCCAAGGAGGGCGTGGCCGCGGCGACGATGTCGCGGATCATCGCGTCCCTGGTCGAGGCGGGGTACGTGAGCCGCGAGTCCGACCCGGTCGACCGCCGGGCGTGGCTGGCGAAAGCCACTGAAGAGGGCGAGCGGCTCGTGTCCGGTGTCCGGTCGACGCGCGTGCAGGAGCTGAACCGGCGGCTCGACCGCCTTTCGCCGGACCACCGGGAGGCGCTGCTGGCGGCGCTGCCGGCCCTCGAAGCCCTGATCGCGGACGATTAAGCCGCCTTCTCCTGCCGCAGTTCGGCCAGCTCCGCGCGCAGGGCGCGGAGCTCGTCGAGGATCTCCTGGTTCGCGGCGGCCTGCGCTTCGGCCTGCTTGGCCTCCTCCTCGCGGATGTCCTGGCGCAGCTCGTCCTCCATGCCGCTGACCACGACGGCGATGAAGAGGTTCAGCACCGCGAAGCTGGACACCAGGATGTAGACGACGAAGAAGATCCAGGCCAGCGGCGCCTGCTCCATGATCGTCTTCGCGATGTCCGGCCAGGCCTCGCCGGTCATCACCTGGAACAGGGTGAACAGCGACGTGCCGAGGTCACCGAAGTCGCCGGGGTCGATGGTGCCGAACAGCTTCGTCGCCATCACGCCGGCCACGAAGATGATCAGCGCGAGCAGCGCGGCGATCGACGCCATCCCGGGGATCGCGGCGAGCAGCCCGGAGACGACCTTCCGCATCGACGGCACCACGGAGATCAGCCGCAGGACCCGCAGCACGCGCAGCGACCGCAGGACGGCGAACGGCCCGGTCGCCGGGATCACCGCGATGCCGACCACCAGCAGGTCGAAAACGTTCCAGTTGTCGCGGAAGAAGCTGCCGCGGTAGGCGTAGAACTTCGCCAGCAGCTCGGTGACGAAGATGCCCAGCGCGATGTGGTCGAGGGCGTGCAGAAGGCCGCCGTAGCCGTCCATGAGCGACGTCGACGTCTCCATGCCGAGGGTGACGGCGTTGAAGACGATGACGGCGATGATGAAGTTCTGGAAGCGGCGGCTCTCGAGCACCTGCGCCACCCGCTCGCGTCCGGTCAAGGCCGCCCCCTGCGTTGGTCAAGGATCAGTAAACGCAGGGATGGTAGCCGGACGCGTACTCAGCGCTCTTCGGGAGCCAGCCGCCAGAAGGCCGAGACCGGGCCGACCTTCGCCCCCATCGGGTAGGCGTGCTCGACCGCGTGCGACACGAACCACTTGCCGTACCGCGCGGCCTCGACCACCGACATGCCCTTGGCCAGGCCCGCGGTGAGCGCCGAGGCCATCGTGTCGCCCGCGCCGTGCGTGTGCGGCGTCGAGTAGCGCTTGCCGGGCAGCTCCACGAACGTCGAGCCGTCGAACAGGAGGTCCACGCACTCCGGGTCGGCCTGCAGGTGACCGCTCTTGACCAGGACGTAGCGGGGGCCCATGCGGTGCAGCACGACCGCCGCGGTGTGCATGCCCTCGCGGTCCTTCACGGTCATCCCGGTCAGCAGCCGGACCTCGTCGAGGTTCGGGGTCAGCACCGTCGCGCGCGGGAGCAGTTCGTCGCGCAACGCGTGCAGCCCCGCCTCGTCGAACAGCGGGTGGCCGTGCATCGACGCCGCCACCGGGTCCACGACGAACGGGATGTGCGCGTCCCGGCCGATTTCCGCCTTGTCGCACGCCGCCGCGACGGCGTGGATGATCTCGGCCGAGGCCAGCATGCCGGTCTTCGCCGCGCCGACGCCCATGTCCGCCGCCACCGCCTCGATCTGCCCGGCCACGATGTGCGGCGGCAGGTCGGCGCGGTCGTGCACGCCCAGGGTGTTCTGCACGGTGACGGCGGTGACCGCGACCAGGCCGTGCACCCCGCAGGTCAGGAACGTGCGCAGGTCCGCCTGGAGCCCGGCGGCACCGCCGGAGTCCGACCCGGCGATCGTCAAGGCGGTCGGAAGGCTCGTCGTCATGGTGGTTTCCCGACTTCTGGTCTAGGCCAATCAGCCTCTTTTGCTTCATCAACAGTCAACCACGGTGAGACATTGTGAACGTTACTCACGTTCGAAGGAGCCTGGATGAAGCTCTTCTCGGTGGCCCTCCTCGCGGCCGCGCTCACGCTCTCCGGAGCGACCGCCGCCAGCGCCGACAGCCCCAAGCTGTCCCACGTCACGACCGTCGGCGTGCACAACACCTACGACCCGGCGGCCTACGGCTACCTCGCCCAGGCGCTCGACGCCGGCTCGTCGCTGATCGAGCTCGACGTCTGGCCGGACTTCTTCACCCACGAGTGGAAGGTCAGCCACTCGAACCCGTTGGGGAACAACAACAACTGCGTCGCGGCGACCTCGGCGTCACAGCTCTACAGCGGCGGCAAGAACAAGAACCTGGAGTACTGCCTCGACGACATCCGGATCTGGCTGGCCGCCCACCCCGGGCACACGCCGATCACGCTCAAGCTGGAGATGAAGACCGGCTTCTCCGACAACACCGGCATGGGCCCGGACGAGCTGGACGCGACGTTCCGCTCGCACCTCGGCAGCGTCGCCTTCCGCCCGGCCGAGCTGCTCGGGAGCTACGCCACGCTGGACGACGCGGCCAAGGCGGAAAACTGGCCGTCCGTGGACGCGCTGCGGGGCCGGGTGATCACCGAGATCATCCCGGGCACGGTCGAGGAGCAGAACCCGACCGACACGCTGAAGACCGACGTCGAATACGCGCGCTACCTGGTCGGCCTGAAGAACGCGGGCAAGCTCGGCGACGCGAACATCTTCCCGACCGTGCACGGCGCGGCCGGCGGCGACCCGCGGGACAAGTACACCGCCGACCTCAAGCCGTGGTTCGTGGTGTTCGACGGCGACGCGAACGCGTGGGTCACGCAGACCGGGCCGTGGTGGTACGACGCCAACCACTACTACGTGGTGATGACCGACGGGCAGAACGTCGCGCCGGCCATCGACGCCCACAACCCGACGGTCGACCAGGCCAACCAGCGCGTCGCCGACCTGGCGAAGCAGCACGCGTCGGTGGTCACTTCGGACTGGACCGGGCTCACGACGGTGCTGCCCCAGGTGCTCGCCCGCGGTTAGACGGTCAGCACGAGCTTGCCGGAGACCCGGCCGGATTCACCCAGCTCGTGCGCCTCGGCCACGTCCTCCAGCGGGAAGGTCCGCTCGACGCGGACCTTCAGCTGGCCGGCCTCGATCAGCTCGACGAGGCCGGCCAGCCCGCCGCGGTCGGGTTCGACGAGGATCCTCTTCGTCCGCACGTTGTTCTCGGCCGCCTGTTGCGCCACCCGGTCGGCGACGCCGCTCGGCACGCCGATCAGCAGGCCGCCCTCCTTGACGGCGGGCAGCCAGCGCAGGTCGCTCTCCTCGCCGACCAGTCCGAAGTAGACGTCCACATCGGACGCGGTCGCGTCCGGGTCGTGGTAGTCGATCGGCTCGTCGACACCGAGTTCGCGCAGGAACCCGTGCTTCTGCGCGCTGGCGGTGCCGATGACGTGCGCGCCGCGCGCCTTGGCGATCTGCACGGCGAGGTGGCCGACCCCGCCCGCGGCGGCGTCGACGAACACCCGCTGTCCCTTGTGGACGCCCGCGATGTCGACCAGACCCTGCCAGGCGGTCAGCCCGGCGAGCGGAAGGGCGGCGGCTTCGGCGAACGACAGGCCGGCCGGCTTGCGCACGAAGTGCCGCGAAGGCGCGGTGACGTACTCGGCGTAGGCGTTGGCCGGCCGCGGGAACCACGGCATGCCGAGGACTTCGTCGCCCTCCTCGACACCGGTCGCGCCGAAGCCGGCCTGCTCGACGACGCCGGCGACGTCCCAGCCGACGGTGAACGGCGGCTCGCCGAGGAACCCGCCCCCGCGCCGCACTTTCCAGTCGACCGGGTTGATCCCGGCGGCCTTCACCCGCACCAGGACCTCCGTCGGCCCGGGTTCGGGGCGCGGTGCCTCGGTGACGCGGAGCACCTCCGGTCCGCCGAGGGCCTGCTGGGTCACGACGCGCATTGCTCAACTCCTTCTGGTCCGGGATCGCCTCCATCCTCGGGCCACCGGTCACTTTTCGCCAGAAGGCACTAGTTGGTACTGTAGGTACCTGATGGAAACTACCTGTGACCAGGGCGGACCCTGGGATGTGTACCTCCGCAACTGCCCGTGCCGCGACGTCCTGGACCTGCTGGCCAACAAGTGGACGGCCCTGGTCCTGGGCGCACTGGCCCGCGGCCCGCACCGCTTCGGCGAGCTGCGCCGCGCGGTCGACGGCATCAGCCAGAAGATGCTGACCCAGAACCTCCGCCAGCTCGAGCGCGACGGCTTCGTGACGCGCACGGTGTACCCGACAACGCCGCCGACGGTCGAGTACGCGCTGACGGAGATGGGCGCCGAGGTCGGCGCGCACCTGATCGCGCTGAGCACGTGGTCGCAGGCGAACTTCGGCCGCATCCGCTCGGCGCGCGAGGAGTACGACGGCCGGGAGCTGCAGCCGGTCCGCTGAAACGTCCCACCCGGCCCCGGCGACTCACGAGGTGCCGGTCCGCACCTGGGAGGTGGTCGTGGTGATCGAGGGCGTCATCGCCGCGCTCAACGGGGTGCTCACCGCCCCGCGGTTGGTGCTTCGGGAACTGCTCAAGCGGGACGACCGAGAGCCCGATCCCGACGCCCCGCCCCGCCCCGCCGGCGCGGACGACGACCGCAACCCGCCCGACTACCCCGGATGATCCCCGGCACCTGGCTCGCCGTCATCCTGTTCCTGATCGTCGTCGCGCCGGGCCTGTTCTTCGACCTGCTCGGCGCCCGGCGCCGGGTCGCGGCCGCGGAATCGGCCTTCCGCGAGGCCGGTCGGGTGGCGCTCGGCAGTCTGGGGTTCACGCTGGCGACCATGGTGGTGCTGCTGGGCGTGCGGTGGCTGTTCCCCGGGCTGTTCTTCGACCCCCGCGCGATGATCATCGGCGGCCACGCCTACCTGGCGGACCACTACGGCCGGGTGCTCCTGACGATCGCGGCGGCGACCGTCCTGTCGCACCTGCTGGCGTTCGGGCTGCACAAGGTGCTCGCCCGGCGGGAGGGCGAGGCGTTCCGGAAGGTCAGTGCCTGGGGGCTGGCGTTCCGCGACGGGGTGCCTGCCGGGCACGCGGTGTTCGTCCGGGTGCGGCTGACCAGCGGTCTCGTCTACACCGGGCAGGTCGAGAACTTCACCGCCGACCTGGCGCCGGCCGACCGCGAACTCCTCCTGACGAAGCCGCTGGCCGTCAAGCCCGATGCGGACAGCGCGCTCACCGCGTTGCCCGATGCCTACGAACGCGTACTCCTGCGCGGCTCCGAGATCGAAGTGATCAGCGTGGAGTACCGGCCGGTGCGTCAGCGATCCAGCACCCAGAACGGCGAGACCGGACCCACCCCGGCACCCAGCGGGTAGGCCTCCGCCACGCACCGCTCGATGAACTTCTTCCCCGCCGCCACCGCGTCCGGCACCGAAGCGCCCTTCGCCAGCGAGGCCGTGATCGCCGAGGCCAGGGTGTCGCCGCCGCCGTGGGTGTTCTCCGTGACGTACCGCGGGCCGGTCAGTTCGACGTACTCGCTGCCGTCCGTCAGCAGGTCCACGCACTCGGTCGTGCCCTGCATGTGGCCGCCCTTCACGAGCACCCACCGCGAACCGAACTCCAGCAGGGCCTCGGCCGCCGCGCGCTGCGAAGCCGCGTCCACCACCGACACACCCGTCAGCAAGCGGACTTCGTCGAGGTTCGGCGTGACCAGCGTCGCGCGCGGGAACAGCTCCGTGCGGATCGCTTCCAGGGCGTCCTCGCGCAGCAGCGCGTGGCCCGTCATCGACGCCGCGACCGGGTCGACCACGAACGGGAACGGCCCGACCTCGTCGAGGGTCTTCGCCACCGCGCGGATGATCTCCGCCGTGGCCAGCATGCCCGTCTTCGCCGCGTCGACGCCCATGTCCGACGCCACCGCCTTGATCTGCGCCGAAACCACGTCGGCCGGGATCTCGGTGAAACCCTGTACGCCCAGCGAGTTCTGCACGGTGACCGCCGTCACCGCGACCAGTCCGTGGACGCCGTGCGCGAAGAACGTGCGCAGGTCCGCCTGGATGCCCGCACCACCGCCGGAGTCCGAGCCGGCGATGGTGAGGGCGGTCCTCGGTGTCACGGCTGCACCACCGGCAGGTAGACCTTGCCGCCGGACTCGGTGAACTCCGCCGACTTCGCCTCCATGCCGGCTTCGATGGCCTCCACAGTGGACAGACCGTGCTCCTCCGCGTACTTGCGGACGTCCTGCGTGATCCGCATCGAGCAGAACTTCGGGCCGCACATCGAGCAGAAGTGCGCGGTCTTGGCCGGCTCGGCGGGCAGCGTCTCGTCGTGGAAGGAGCGCGCGGTGTCCGGGTCCAGCGACAGGTTGAACTGGTCGTTCCAGCGGAACTCGAACCGCGCCTTGGACAGTTCGTCGTCCCACTCCTGCGCGTACTTGTGCCCCTTGGCCAGGTCCGCGGCGTGCGCGGCGATCTTGTACGTGATCACGCCGGTCTTGACGTCGTCGCGGTTGGGCAGGCCCAGGTGCTCCTTCGGTGTCACGTAACACAGCATCGCCGTGCCGTACCAGCCGATCTGCGCCGCGCCGATGGCCGAAGTGATGTGGTCGTACGCCGGCGCGATGTCCGTCGCGAGCGGGCCGAGCGTGTAGAACGGCGCTTCGCCGCAGAGCTTTTCCTCGAGCTCGACGTTCTCCTTGATCTTGTGCATCGGCACGTGGCCGGGGCCCTCGATCATCACCTGGACGTCGTGCGAGCGCGCGATGTGCGTCAGCTCGCCGAGGGTTTCCAGTTCGGCGAACTGGGCGCGGTCGTTGGCGTCCGCGATGGACCCCGGGCGCAGGCCGTCGCCGAGGGAGAACGTGACGTCGTACTGCCGGAGGATCTCGCAGAGTTCCTCGAAGTGCGTGTACAAAAAGGACTCTTGGTGGTGCGCCAGGCACCACGCGGCCATGATCGACCCGCCCCGGCTGACGATCCCGGTGACGCGCCGGGCGGTCAGCGGGATGTAGCGCAGCAGCACGCCGGCGTGCACGGTGACGTAGTCGACACCCTGTTCGCACTGCTCGACGATGGTGTCGCGGTACACCTCCCACGACAGGTTTTCCGGCTCCCCGTTGACCTTTTCCAGGGCCTGGTAGATCGGCACGGTCCCGACCGGGACCGGCGAGTTGCGGATGATCCACTCCCGGGTTTCGTGGATCCGCTTGCCGGTGGAGAGGTCCATGATCGTGTCGGCACCCCAGCGGGTGGCCCACACCATCTTGTCGACCTCTTCCTCGACCGACGACCAGACGGCCGAGTTGCCCATGTTGGCGTTGATCTTCACCAGGAAGTTCTTGCCGATGATCATCGGCTCGGACTCGGGGTGCTTGCGGTTGACCGGGATCACCGCGCGCCCGCGAGCCACCTCGTCGCGGACGAACTCCGGGGAAACCCGTTCGCGCGCGGCGATGTACTCCATTTCCCGGGTGATGACGCCCTGTTTGGCCCACCCGAGCTGCGTGTTGTGCTCGCGCCCGTCGGCCCAGCCGGCGCGCAGCCGGTGCAGTCCACTGTGGACGTCGATGGCCGCTTCCGGATCCGTGTAGGGGCCCGAAGTGTCGTAGACGTCGAAGTGTTCGCCGTTGGACAGATCGATCCGGCGGGCGGGCACCCGCAGCCCGGATTCGGTCTGGTGGTACACCTTGCGCGAGCCGGTGATCGGCCCGGTCGTGACGTTCAGCGCAGCATTGCTTTCCAAAGCCGTCAACGACTTTCACTCCCTACGCCGGCATTACCCGGTCAGGTTCATGCGGTCGGTGACGCCTGCGAAACGCAAGTCACCCTCTCAGCCCGCCATGGCGCGAGCTCCCGCGTTGGTGTTGTGCCCCCGACCATGCCACGCCGGAGCGCGATACTCAAGTCACCCGACCAACTCTGCCGGTGTGGCGTACACGTCGACCATGGCTCCGTTGCGCAGCACGGTGATCGGCAGTGCGGTGCCGATCACTTCCGCGAACAGCTGCCGCTGGATGCCCTGGGCGTCCGAGACGCGGGTGCGCCCGACGGTCAGCACGAGGTCGCCGGCGCGCAGGCCCGCCCGGTCGGCCGGGCCGCCGGACACGACTTCGTGCACCCGCAGCCCCGCGCGCTGCCCGGTGCGCTCGGCGACGTCGTCCGGCAGCGGCGCGGGCACGCCGACGACGCCGAGGTACGCGCGCCGCACCCGGCCTTCGACGACCAGCGTGTCGATGATCCGCCGGGTGGTCGCGTTGATCGGCACGGCGAGGCCGAGCCCGACCCCGGCGACGGCGGTGTTGACGCCGACGACCCGCCCGGCGGAGTCGGCGAGCGCGCCGCCGGAGTTGCCGGGGTTGAGCGCGGCGTCGGTCTGGATGACGTCCTCGATCACGCGGGTGGTGCGCCCCTGCCGCACCGGCAGCGCCCGCCCGAGCGCGCTGACGACCCCGGCGGTGACGGTGCCGGAGAAGCCGAGCGGGTTTCCGACGGCGACGACGAGCTGCCCGACGACGAGCCGGTCGGCGTCGCCCAGCACGGCGGCGGCCGGCGTCTCGCCCCGGGCACGCAGCACGGCGAGATCGGACAGCGGGTCGGCGCCGACGACGTCGAAGGGCACCTCGCTGCCGTCGGCGAAGGTGGCGACCCCGCGCCGGTGGTCGCTGACGACGTGGGCGTTGGTGAGCAGGTGCCCGTCCTCGGCGAAGACGACGGCCGAGCCGCTCCCGCGGGCGAGCTGCACCCCGGCGACGTGCGGGGTGAGGGTCTCGGCGACCGTGCTGACCACGCGCGAGTAGGCGTCCATCGCGTCGTCCATGCGCACCTCGATTACACCGTTGCAGGTAATACAATTCTGCGCCCGGAAATCGGTCCTGGACGTTCGCTGTCCGTGAACCGGTTCACCGGACCAGTGACGGTCAGTGGTTCACCGGATCGGACCATGCGCCGGTGAAGGATCGGCGGCAGACTCCCAAGTCGCTTCTGTAACGGTGCAGAAGCGATCTTCTGTGGGGTTGATATGCGAAAACTCATTTCCGGCGCCTTCGCCGGCCTGCTGGTCACCGGCCTGATCCCGGCGACCGCGGTGGCCGCGGAAGAGGCTCCCGGCGCACCCGGGGCCCATCCGAGCTGGCTGCCCGCGAACAAGACCGGGTTCGGCACGGCCCACGACCGGTCGAGCAACGTCTGGTTCACCCTCCAGGGCGGGCAGCTGTCCGAGGTCTACTACCCGGACCTGTCCACGCCCAGCGTCCGCTCGCTGAACTTCGTCGTCACCGACGGCCGCAGCTTCGCCGTCACGGACTACTCGGCGAAGTCGCAGCAGGTGCGGCGGACCGACGACGACAGCCTGACCTACGAGCAGACCATCACCGACGACCAGCACCGCTGGCGCCTCCGCAAGACCTACGTCACCGACCCGGCCGCCACGACCGTCCTGGTCGACGTCGACTTCCAGTCGCTCACCGGCCGGCCCTACCAGCTCTACGCGGTCGCCGACCCGGACCTGACCAACGACGGCTCGGACGACTCCGCCGCCCGCCAGGGCGACGCCGTCACCGCGCAGGACGCGTCGAACGCCGCCGCCCTCACCGCGAAGCCCGCGTTCACGAAGACGAGCGTCGGCTACGCGGGCGCGTCCGACGGGAACACCCAGCTCGCCAAGACCTTCAAGCTGGCGCAGTACGACACGGCCGAGAAGGGCAACGTCGTGCTGACCGGGCAGGCGAACGCCGACGGTCTGCGCAACCGGCACGTCACCCTCACCCTCGGCATGGGCGCGAAGGCCGCCGACGCGCTCGGCAGTGCCCGGGCGTCGCAGCGACGCGGTGTCCGCGACATCACGCGCGCCTACGACCGCGGCTGGCAGCAGTACCTGCGGGGGATCAGCAAGCCGCCGTCGTCGCTGAAGACCGACGCCGAGCGCGACCTCTACAAGGCGTCGATGCTCACCCTCGCGGCGAGCGAGGACAAGCACCACCCGGGCGCCTTCATCGCCTCGCCGAGCATGCCGTGGCGGTTCGGGAACAACGACCCGGAGTGGTCGCCGTCCGGCACCTACCACCTGGTCTGGCCGCGTGACCTCTACCAGATCGCGACCGGCTTGGCCGCCGGCGGCGACAAGGCGGCCGCCAACCGGGCGGTGTCGTACATGTTCGGCCCGCAGCAGCAGGCCGACGGCCACATGCCGCAGAACAGCCGCGTCGACGGCGTCCCGTACTGGACGTCGATCCAGCTCGACGAGACCGCGTTCCCGATCGTGCTCGCCCAGCAGCTCGGGCGGAACGACCTGTGGCCCGGCGTCCGCAAGGCCGCCGACTTCATCCTCGGCTACCGCGGTCCGAACGGGCAGCCGACGCCGTACACGCAGCAGGAACGCTGGGAGGAGCAGGACGGCTGGTCCCCGTCGACGATCGCCTCGGTGATCGCCGGGCTCGTCTGCGCGGCGGACATCGCGGCGCACAACGGCGCTTCGGCGGACGCGGCCCGGTACCTCGCGGCGGCCGACAAGATGAAGGCCGACCTGCCGAAGCAGACGGTCACCACGAACGGGCCGCTGTCGAAGGACCCGTACTTCGTCCGGCTGACGAAGGACGCGAACGCGAACAACGGGACGACGTACAACCTCGGCAACTCGAGCGTGACGATGGACCAGCGGGCGGTCACCGACGCGGGCTTCCTCGACCTGGTCCGGCTCGGCATCTACCGCGCCGACGACCCGGTGATCCGCAACAGCGTGCGGGTGACGGACAAGGACATCGCGTTCACCACGCCGACCGGCCAGTTCTGGCACCGCTACACGAAGGACGGCTACGGCGAGCAGGCCGACGGCTCGCCGTGGGACTACACCTTCCCGGCGGAGAGCCGCACCACGTTCGGCCGGCTCTGGCCGCTGCTCGCCGGCGAGCGCGGCGAGTACGAACTGGCGCTCGGCGACCCGTCGTCGGCCGCGCGGCGGCTGCGTGACCTCGGCCGCGTGAGCAGCTCGGCGGAGACCATGCCGGAGCAGGTGTGGGACGAGAACCCGCCGTCCGGGCAGACCGGCTTCCCGGCCGGCACGCCGAACACCTCGGCGACCCCGCTGGCCTGGACGCACGCCCAGTACGTCCGGCTCGCCTGGGACGTCCGGGCGGGCTCGGTGCTGGAGACGCCGCGCGTCGTCCGGTGCCACTTCCTCGGCTGCTGAGTCTCAAACGCCCCAATGTGGCGTTGGGTGCGTCCAACGCACCCAATGTGGCGTTCGGTGCG
>NZ_JBSGJD010000157.1:0-23283 GCF_053605405.1 Amycolatopsis sp. NPDC003861 | reverse complement strand
ACCTAGCGCTGTACGAACCGATCCTCCCGGCGCGGCGGTGCCCGGTCGACCTCCAATCGTGGGGGTCGTTGCTCGACGAGGCGTGGGGCCTGCTCGTCGAGCACCTTCCCGAGACCGCCGCGGCCCTGCCGACAGGGTTGTACTCGCTCGTGCCCGCACCCGCCGTCCCGTTCCGGCTGCCGAGCGCGTCCACGGGAGAGGCCTTCGGCAGCGCGATCGTTTCCTACGGGGAGGATCCGGCCACACTGGCGGCCGCGCTGGTCCACGAGTTCCAGCACATCCGGCTGGGCGGGTTGCTCCACCTGGTCCGGCTGAGCGAAGACGACCCGCGCGAGCGGCTGTATGCGCCGTGGCGTGCCGATCCGCGTCCGATCGCCGGTGTCCTGCACGGTATTTACGCCTTTTTCGGCGTGACCGGCTTCTGGCGCGCCCTCGCCGCGGCGGAACCGGGCAACGAACTGGCTGCGTTCGAATTCGCGCTGTGGCGCGGGCAGGTCTGGCGAACGCTCGAAGCGGTGCACGGCGACGACAGCCTCGCCGAGGCGGGCCACCGGTTCTTGGACCGCCTCGCGGCGAAGATCGGTGCTTGGCAGGAGGAACCTGTGTCCGCCCACGCGAAGGCGCTGGCCCGGGCCTCGGCCGAGAACCACTACGCGGCCTGGCGGGTCAGGCACCTGCGTCCCGATTCCGGCGTGGTGGCGGAGCTGGCGACGGCCTGGCGAGAGGGGCTTTCGCGACCGCATTCCCTCATCGGCCGGCTGGAGCCGCGAGAGCCGACGCCGGTGCCGGACGGCGACTGGGAAGACACCCTCACCGACCTGATCCGGCTCCGCCTCGGCACGGACGGCGCGGCACGGTTCGCCGCGCACGGCGCCGCGGTACCGGGCGCGACCGAACCGGAGCTGGAGTTCGTGGCCGGGCGGCCGGTGGCCGCGGCCGCCGGCTACCGGCGCCTGCTCGCCGCGAACCCCGACGACGCCGGGGCACTGGCGGGCTTGGGGATCGCCCTCGCGGCGCGGAGCACCGGACCGGCGACCAGGGCGTTGCTGCACCGCCCGGAACTGGTCCGGGCGGTGCACCGGCTGCTGCGCAACGAGCCGGGGGCCACTCCGTCCGTCGAGGCGATCGCCGGCTGGCTGGGCCGGTTCACGCACTGAACCGTGCCTCCCGGAAAGCAGACCGCCACCGCATGGCCAAGGGCCTCCGGTAAGCGGTCTGCGAACCGCGCGTCGCCGACCGACCTCGTGCTACAGCGGCATCGGGTCGATGTCGCAGTCGGCCCGGACGCCGCGCGACGCCGCTTCCGTGCCGGGGTGGTTCTCCCCGAGGACCAGGCGGTACCGCGTCAACACGTCCTCGTACAACGCGTCCGCTTCCGCGGTCTCGCCCAGTTTTCGCAGGTCCAGCGAACGGTTGAGCTGCACGGCCAGCGTCGTCGGGTGGTCTTCGCCCATCAGGTAGCGGGTCCTGACCAGCAAGTCCGCGTCCAAAGCCGCGGCCTCCTCGATCCGGTCCAGCGCGAAGAGGTCGCTCGCCACGTCGATCGCGCACACGATCGTGTGCGGGTGGTCCTCGCCGAGCTTCTCGCGCAACCCCGCCAGTGCCTTCTCGTCGATCACCCGGGCACTAGCCGGATCGCCGCCGAGCCGCAAGGTGACTCCGAGGTCGAGCGCCGCCGACAGCGTGTGCGGGTGGTTTTCGCCGAGGTTCTCCCGGTAGAGCTCGAACACCTCTTCGCCGAGGGCCCGGGCTTCGGCGAACTTCCTCGAGTGCCGGAGGTCGATGGAGTGCCCCAGTGCACAGGCCATCGCGTTGGGGTGGTTGTTCCCGTAGCGGATGCGGAACCTGCGCAGCGCCTCCTTCGACAGTTCGAGCGCCGCATCGTGGTCACCGTCCTTGCGGCAGGCGACCGATTGGTAGTAACGACGCCGGAGGGTGCCGACGCTGTCGTCGCCGTACAACTGCTCAGCCCGCTCCGCAATGCGCTCCATTTCGATCCGCGCCCACGGATAGTCGCCGAGTTCGCGACGCGCGAGCACGAGCAGCACCTGAGTGCCGATCGTGTTGTCGTTGTCGAAGCCGAAGGTTTCGACGCGGCGGCTGTAGGTTTCTTCGGCCAGCTCACGAGCCCTCGGGTACTCGCCGGTCAGCAGCAAAGCGACCACGAGTTCGTGCGCGGCGTCCAGCGTGATCGGGTCGTCGCCGCCGAACAGCCCGCGGGCCTTGAGGTAAATCTCCTCGTTGCGCCGCCGGGCCTCGGAGAAGCTGCCGCGGGCCTTCAGGATGAGCGCATACGTGAGCTGCGCGTTCAGCGTTTCCTCACGCTCTTCGCCGAGGGCCTCGGTGTAGCGGTTCAGCGTTTGCTTCGCGACGTCGGCGGCTTGGCTGTACCGGCCGACGACCCAGTAGAAGAAGGCCAGCCGCTCGGACGCGCCCAGTTCCAGCAGCGGCGGGTCTTCGCGAGGCGCCTCACCCCGTTCGACCCGCTGTTCCCGATCGGTCGCCCAGGCGTTGACGGCCCGTTCGGCCAGGGAGAGCGCGCCTTGGTGGTCGCCCCAGTGGTAGAGGAAGGTGAACAGGTTGATCACCAGCTGACGGGCCCACGGATCGTCGCAGTCGGTCAGCTCGGCGTCGTAGATGTGCGGCAGGATCTCCTGGTACCGCGGCCAGGTCTGCGGCGAAGCGGGGTCGTTCGGGTCCAGCTTCGCCAGCAGCAGGTGCGCACCGTGGCGCATCTCCAGCCGGTGCTGTTCACCCATCCGCTCACGCAGGACGAGCTGGACCAACCGGTGCAGCAACAGGGTGTTGCTGCGGTGGTCGATCTTGGCCAGGCTGTACCGGTTGACGTCGCGGATCGCGCGGCCGAGCCGCATCGGGTCGCGCAGGGCGGCGTCGAGTTCCGTCGCGATGGAAACCTCGCGCACGCCGGTGAACAGGCTGCGCGAGATCGGCTCCGGCGCGAAGAAGGCGCAGACCTGGAGCAGCTGGTGTGCCGCCGGGTTGCGGGTGCTCAGCTCGTCGAACGAGACGTTCCACGCCGCGGCGACGGACACTTCGTAGTCGTTCGGTGCGGAGGTGTCGAGGATTTCGGTGACCTTCTCGTCGAACAGGTCCAGGTAGTCCCGCGCCGGCATGCCGGTCTCGGCCAGCCAGGCGGCCGCCTGCTCGATGGCCAGCGGCAGGTCGCCGAGCTTGTCGGCGATGAGGTCGGCGTCGGCGTCGACGAGCTCGGAGCGGCGCATGGCCAGCAGCTTCTTGCTTTCGTCGCGTTCGAAGACGGCGACTTCCAGCGGGCGCGCGATGCCGGCCCAGCTGGGGTTGCGCGAGGTCACCAGGATCTGGCCCGGGCCGTCCACCGGGAAGAACTGCCGCACCATCGCCGGGTCCTCGGCGGAGTCGAAGACCAGCAGCCAGCGCCGGTAGGGACGGCCCAGCCGCAGCGCCTCACGGACCGCCGGGACCGCGGTGATGGCCTCGTCCGCGCCGGGCAGGCGCAGGTGCTGGGCGAGTTCGGTGAGGGATTTGCGAATCTGGGTGGCCTGGGTGGCTTGAATCCACCAGACGATGTCGTAGTCCTTCAGATGCCGGTAGATATATTCCACCGCCATCTGCGTCTTGCCGATACCACCCATTCCGTGCAATGCCGCTGGCAGGACGGCTGTCGTTCCGGCTCCGAGCCGTTCGCTCAATTGATCGAGGAGTTCACGCCTTCCGGTGAAATTCGGGTTCTTGGGCGGAACAGCACCCCAAACGGGGGGCGCCTCGTCACCGGAACGACGCTCGCTTCGGCTGGTCACATCGGCGATCTCCCGGACGATCTTCGTCCGCACGACCGGCGACACTTCGCTCACCGCGGCAGGAATATCGACATTCCTGGTGTCCGGATGGACGACGGTTGCAGGTTCGCTCGAGGAACCCGTCGGCTTGAGTTCCTGCGACATCGTGTCACTCACCGCCGGAATGCTAGTGGGTGGGATGGTCGTCGGTCGATCACCGGGTTGCCCGATGCCGGCGATTCTACTCTCCAGCCGGTCCGCCCGTGATAGATATGGGCCGGATAGCGCACGCATTAGGTCACGTTCGAGGGCGATCTCCGCCGGAGTTGCACCCGGCAACACCGGATCGGGCGTCGCGTCGGGTGCCGCCAGTGCGGCCTGGAGACGGGCCAGCACCGGATTTCGGTCCCCGAAGCGCCTCGAAGCGCTGATCACGGCGTGGGCGGTGTCCGAACGGCGCGCACCTCTCAGCAGCAGCTGGCGGACGTGGTCGGCGAACTCCCAGTTCGCGCGGTCCCACGGCGTTCCGTCCAGGGATCGCTTCAACAGCCCGCTGGTGAAGACCTCCGCAAGGTGACCAGGGCCGGAACCCGGCACCAGCTCCGCCTGCAGGATGCGAGCGACGCCGACGTCCACCGGGACCGCCGCCAGCAGTGTTGCCAGGCGGAAGGCCGAGGGGGACGCCGAACTGTGGAAATGCTTCACCTTCTCCCGTGCTGACCGTTCCGACTCCGGGCCCGCGCTCTGCTCACCCGGACGTGGTTGGTCGCGGGCCAGCACCACCGCGGCTTTGCGGGCG
Organism: Amycolatopsis sp. NPDC003861; assembly: GCF_053605405.1. Taxonomy (NCBI): domain Bacteria; kingdom Bacillati; phylum Actinomycetota; class Actinomycetes; order Pseudonocardiales; family Pseudonocardiaceae; genus Amycolatopsis; species Amycolatopsis sp. NPDC003861. The sequence goes on along the minus strand of NZ_JBSGJD010000157.1, from coordinate 18,708 downwards.
GCACCACCCACACCGGTGATCATCGACGCCCACCAGCCGAGCCACCGGTCCTGCAGCTCCAGCACCGGCACCGGGACCGCGCCGGCGGTGAGCTCGGCTGCCTCGGCGGCATCCAGGAGGACGTCGGCGGACCGGACGTCGTAACTGGCGTTGGGCCGCAACGGGCCGGGTGGGGTGAGCACCGCCTGGTGGATCTCCATCCCGCCGCGGGGCCAGAGGCGCTGGGGCAGCAGGTGCACGATCGCGACCGGCATGGCGCGGGCCCAGCGGGCGAGCAGCGGCGAAACCAGGTCGCGGTGCCAGGCGTCGCTGACGCCGTCGGTCAGCAGCAGCAACAGACTCCGGTCCGCCGAGCCGATGACCTCGCCCGCCCCGCGCGCCGGGGCGTCGGCCGTGCCTCCGCGCAACGTCGGGCCGAGGACCTCGCCCCCTTCGGCCGCGCCGGTCTTGCCGGTTTCCAGCAGCCGGACCCGCACGGACCGGAACGCTCCCAGCCGTTCCAGCAGCCGGGCGAACGCGTTCACGGTCGGCGTCCACAGCGCCATCGACGGGGACGAATCGACGACGAGCGTCAGGTCGAGCCAGCGACCGCGCCGCCGCTTGGTGACCGGCAGCCACATTCCGGTCTGTGCCGCTTCTTCCGCGGTGCGGTCTTCGTCGAGCTCGACGTCGTCCGCCCGGTTCGAGAAGACTTTTCGCTTCAACGGGCGGAGGGCGCGGACGAACTCCGCCGCGCCGGGCAGCACCGGGGCCGTCGGCGCGCTGGTGAGGTCCACGTCGGGAGACGGCTCGCCGGCTCTCGGCGCCAGCGGAACGCCGTTTCCCCCGAGCTGCTCGGCGAACGATGGCCGGTCGACAAGCGGCGGTTCACGATCGGGTTCCCTGCCGCTCTCCGTGTGCGGCCGGGGATGTTCACGCGGCCGCTCGGGAAACGGCGTGGCCGGCCGTTCCGGAGGGCTCGCCGGCGGCGGAGCCGGGACCGCGGGCGTCTCGATGGCGGCCATGAGCCAGAGGCCGTCGCCGAGTTCGGTCCACGTCAGGTCGTGGTCGCCCGCAGTGGGGTCCGGCCGCTCCGGCATCTCACGGCACCTGCTGGCTGAGCTGCCGCCAGAGGGAATCGACGAGCCGGGGCCACGCGCCGTCCTCCGGCCGGTACGCACCAGAGGTGGCCAGGAAGACCGCGTCGAGCAGCTTGTCCGCGGGCAACCCGCCGACCGCCGCGCTGCGGGCGATGAAGTCCTCGATCAAGCCGGCGCGGCCGCCCTCCGGATCCAGGGCGTGCGCCGCGACCATGGCCGCGAGCTGGCCGGCGTCCGGCTCGCGCGTCTCCAGTCGCAGGCACCGCCGGAGGAACGCGGGCGGGAACTCCCTCTCACCGTTGCTGGTGATCACCACGATCGGGAACGCCGCACACCGGACGCGGCCGTGCCGGATCTCCGCCGGGTAGCCGGGATCCGCGGTGAACACCTCCGCCGACGTCGAGCGGCGTGCGTCCCGGGCCAGCTCGGAAATCACGAACTCGCCGTCTTCGAACAGCCCCAGCAGGTCGTGCGGCAGGTCCGACTCCGACTTGTCCAGCTCGTCGACCAGGAGCACACGCGGCAGCCGGCGCGGCAGGAAAGCCGTGCCCAGCTCACCCAATCGGACGAACTCGCCGATCGGAAGTTCCCCTTGCGCTCCCGTGCCGGCGAGTTCTTTCCAGGCCGCGGCGGCCTGCACGCGGCCGATCGCGTCGTAGTCGTACAGCCCCGATCTGAGCGTCGTCTGCGAAGTGATGGCCCAGCGGAGAACGCGCCCCAGGCCCAGTTCCCGCGAAATCCGGTACGCCAGGGACGACTTGCCGCTTCCCGGCCGGCCCGTCACCAGCAACGGCCGCCGCAAGTACAGCGCCGCGTTGACCATTTCCGCTTCGTGCGGATCGACATCGCGGGCGGAGTAACTGAGCTCGGTGCCCAGTTTGCGCTCGATCTCGCCGTCGTCCGGCGGGAAGACGTCCCGCTCGGGGAGCTCGGCTCCCCGGAACGTGCGCCACGGCGGCGGAGCCGGCAACCGGTCCGCCAGGCGGACGTCGTGCAGCGGCCGTCCGGTCCCGCGGTAAATCCACCAATCGGGTGGGCTGTCCGGGTGCGGTGGCCCGCCGGGCCGGTTTTCAGGAAGCTCGGTCACGTTGGTCGGCACCTCCTTCGGGGCGCCCCACGATCCCGGTTTCGCCAATGGGAAGCAATCGATTCGGGTCGTCCCATAGCACCACCAGGTCCGTGAGTGCTCCGCCATCGCCCGACGACGGCGGATTCCGAAGCGCGTCCAGCCGAGACTCCCTTACCAGTGCGGGCAAATCCCCCAATCCACCCCTGCTTTCGGCTAACCAGGCTACCACTTCGCGAACGACTTCCGAAGGGGCGCTGGGGTGCCAGACGATGACCGGGACGCCGGTCCGCAACGCCGGCAAAAGCTCGTCCTGCCCGGAGATCGCGCTGACCGGCGGCGATTCGGTCAGCACCGTCATCGCCCATTGCTCGTTGCTCAATATCGCTTCGAGCCGAAGTGGATCGCGACGGTCCCCGGCCCGGCAGAAATACACCCGTTCGAACGAAGGATCACCGACCCACGACTCCCACCGTTGCCGCCAGACGCGGTGCCAGCGCGGAGCACTCATCCGTTCCAGTGACCGCACCACCGTTCGGTAGCTGAGATACAACGGTTTCGGCGCGCCGGAAGCACGCTCGGTGGTCCACGAATGCACCGGCAGGTTGAGAAGCGCACGCGGCAGGACGAACTCGACCACGACGTCGGACACCACCTCCGACCAGGCTTGTTCGGTCTCCGCGATCAGCACGTCGACGCAGCGTTCCAGCTCGTTTTCGCGGACCAGCGCGGCCTCGCCCCTCGACAGCGACCAGTCGTCCGGATCCTCCTGCCTCCAGCAGGAAAGCTCGTACCGGTCCTCCTCGATCGGGTCCGGGCGCACGACGATCAAGAGGTGGAGCGTGCCCGGAGCCGGGCGCGCGGCCGCCAGTTCCGCGCGCAGCTGGCCCAAGGCGTCACCGAGGCGAAGCCGCCGCACCTGCCCGTCGGACCAGCCGCGCAATTCCGCCGCGAGGTCGTCGTCGCATTCGGCGGCGATCAGTTCGACGAAGATCAGCAACGGCGGCAGCTCGCCGGGACCGGCGTTGAAATCGGCGAGCCCGGAAAACGCCGCGGACGCGTCCTCGAAACGAGGCGGCGGGGAGACGTAGCGGGCGGCCCGGCGGACGGCCATGCCGAGCCCCGGCGGTGCGAAACCCGCCAACCGTTCGCGCAGTTTCTCTTGTTCGGCCTCCGGGACCACTTCGTGCATCCGGACCGACGTCACAAGGGTGCGCACCTCCGCACACTCCTTGCTGCCGGGCCGGAGGAAATCGATCACGTCCGCCAGCGCGTTCAGCCCTTCCGCGAGCCGGCAGCACGCGGAAACTATTTCGATCAATTGGTCACGGCCGGTCAGCTGGTCCGAAAAGGTGAACGGGTGATCGAGCGCCTCCCGCAGTTCGCTCACCATGAGGGTGCGAATCGATTTGTCGTCGGCGAAGCCGGCCACCACGAGCACGTCCACGACTGCCTTGCGAACCGCGATACCCAGGCCGGGATGCCCCTGCTTCACCCTCACCTCCACCCCGAGAAGCGCACCGAAGATCGTGAGTTTACCTGTTCGGCGTAATCACAAAAGGGCAAAAAGCTGACACGCGACCCGCCGAAAGCCCGGCCGGCCGGTCACCACGCCGGCCGCTCGGGCCACCGGCCGACGATCGCGGCCAGCGCCGTCACCTGCGGCGATCCCGGCTCGATGGTCCGGACCGCGTCCAGCAGGTCCTGCAGACCGCCGTCGAAGCGCAGGCACGTGCGCGCCAGGGCGATCACGTGCAGGCGGTCTTCGGCGTGGTGGGGAACGAGGTCGGCGATTTCCCGGCGGGGGAACAGCTCCAGCAGCAGCTGCCGGCTTTCCGTCTTGCGCACGCAGGAGATCGCCAGCAGCGCGGCCACGAGCGCCGGGAAGTCCGGGGCCGCGGGCGCTGCGGGCGCCGCCACCGGGAAGCCGTTGGTGACCGCGCCGAGCAGCCGCAGCCACGCCTCGGTCTTCGTTTCCTTGTTCTCGATGGGGATCCGGCGGTACGAGAGCGCGTCCGCTGCCGGGTCCGCGCGCACGACGTCCTGGTAGAACGGGTTCGACACGACCAGCGCCAGCACCGCTTTCGACTCCTTCAACGCGACCTTGACCTCGGTCGCGTCCAGCAGCCGGAACGCGAAGCTGTTCGCGTCACTGATCGTTCCGTGACTGCCCTGGTAGACCTCGCCCGCGTGCAGCGCGACCCGCAGCCGGACGTTCGCCTCGGCGGCGTGCACCTCGTTGTACCGGCGCAACTCGGCCAGCATCCGGTCGGGCAGCCCGGCCACCAGGTCCGCCTTCGCCACCTCGGTGGGCAGGTGGATCATCACGCCGTCGCCGGTGTTCTCCCGGAAGAGGGTGTCCCACGGGATCCCGGCCTCCGCGAAGGCCGTGCGCATGATCTTCCAGAACCCCTCGTGGACGACCAGCCGGTGCGCGGTCGTCCGCTGGGGGTCGTTGTAGCCGGCGATGTCGACGGCCATGATCGTCTTGTGGTGCGCGGCCGCATAGGAATGCACGACCCACCTCCCCACGTCCGCTGCTCATTGTCCCAGACCCATGCACGCTCGGCCATGTTCGCGCAGGGCGTTACGCGGAAACCGGACCTTCTTGACCTTGTTTCGTCCATAATTCGGCGTGCCCACGAGACGCCTGCACCTGGTGAGCGCGGATGAGGACCACCGCGTCTCGACCATCGAGCTCTTCTTCGACCTGGTCTTCGTCTACGCCATCACCCAGACGACCCAGCTGATGGCCGACCACCTGAGCCCCACCGGTGTGGTGCAGGGGGTGGCGATGCTCGCGGTGCTGTGGTGGTGCTGGTGCAGCTATGCGTGGCTCGGGAACACCATCCACGTCGACCACGGGATCGCCCGGCTGGCGATGTTCGGCGCAATGACGGTGATGTTCCTGGTGTCGCTGACCATCCCCGAGGCCTTCGTCGACCACCCCGGTGGCTTGTATGCCCCCGCCTTGTTCGTCGTCTGCTACGCGCTCGTGCGGCTGCTGCACCTGGTCGCTTACCTGGGTGCCGCGCGGCACGATCCGGGGCTGCGGCGGGTGCTGCTCAAGATGTTCGTCGGGCTGCTGCCCAGCGTCGTCCTGCTCGGCGTGGCCGCGTTCCTGAGCGGGCCGTGGCAGCTGGGGTTGTGGGTCGTCGCGCTGCTGGTCGACTACCTCAACGTCTACCTCGCCGGACCCGAGGGGTGGCGGCTGAACTCGCCCGCACACTTCGCCGAGCGGTTCGGGCTCATCGTGATCATCGCGCTCGGTGAGTCGATCGTCGCCATCGGGATCGGGATCGGGGCGCTGCCGATGTCGTGGCTGATCGCCGGGGCCGCCGTGTGCGGGCTGGGGCTGGCCGCCGGGATGTGGTGGAGCTACTTCGACGTCGTCGCGCGCGTCTCCGAGCACCGGCTCACCCAGGCGACCGGGACCGAGCGCACGAAGCTCGCCACCGACTCCTACACGTTCCTGCACCTGCCGCTCATCGCCGGCATCGTGCTGGTCGCCCTCGGGCTGAAGAAGGCGTTCCTCTACATCGCCGACACCGAGCACCACACGCCCGGCGAAGCGCTGCACGGCGTGCCGATCTGGACGCTGACCGGCGGCCTCGCGCTCTATCTGATCGCGTTGAGCGCCCTGCGCAAGCGCAACCTCGGCAGCTGGAACGTCCAGCGGCTGGTCCTCGGGGTGCTGCTGGTCGCGGCGACGCCGGTGCTGGAACACGTGCCCGCCGCCGCGCTGCTGCTGGTCGCGGCCGTCGCGGTGCTCGGCCTCATCACCTTCGAGCGGCTCCGGTTCGGCGAGTGGCGGCGGAAGGTGCACGCCGAGCACTCATAGCAACTGCGGGCCGACGACCGAAAGCAGCTGCAGCTTCTCCGCGTCCTCGCTGCCGGGCGTGGCGGTGAACACCAGCAGGACCTGCGCGAGGTCGTCGGTGAAGAGCAGCTGGCAGTCGAGCGCGATCTCGCCGAGGTTCGGGTGCACGATCGTCTTGCGCCGCTCGGACGGCACCGCGACTTCGTGCGCTTCCCACAGCTGCGCGAACTCCGCGCTCTTCGCCGTGAGCAGCCGGGCCAGCTCGGTGGCCCGGCGGTCGGTCGCGCTGGTGGCGCGCAGGCTCGCCACCAGGAACCGGGCGTGGCCGGGGCGCGCGGGCTCCGGGTAGATCCGCTGCTCGGCGGGGTCGGTGAACCACCGGTAGACCGCGCTGCGCGCCGGACCGCGGTGCCGGGTTTCGTCGCCGAGCAGGGCCTCGGCCGGCCGGTTCTGCACGAGCGTCTCGCCGAGGTTCGACATCACCTGCGCCGGCGTGTCGTGCAGCCGGTCCAGCACGCGCATCAGCGGCGGGCTGACGTGGTCCGTGCGCGAGTGGCGGGCCGGCGCGGTGTGCCCGGCCAGCCGGAACAGGTGGTCGCGCTCGTCCAGGGTGAGCCGCAGCCCGCGGGCGATCGCCGCGAGCATCTGCTCCGACGGCCGCGGCCCGCGCTCCTGCTCGAGCCGCGTGTAGTAGTCGGCCGACATGCCCGAAAGCGTCGCGACCTCCTCGCGGCGCAGCCCGGCCGTGCGGCGGCGCTGCCCCGGCGGCAGCCCGACATCGTCCGGGCGCAGGGCTTCCCGGCGGCGGCGGAGGAAGTCGGCGAGCGCGGTGCGGTCCACGTAGTCGATTATCGGCGTCCGCCCGGCCGGTGCCAGGGATCGCCGATCCCCCGATCGGCGCGCTCTGCCGCACCCCGGCCGCCGCGGCGACGCTGGGCGCATGACCACCTACCTCGTCACCGGGGCCGGCAGCGGCCTCGGCGCCCTCGTCGCCCGCGAGCTCGCCGCCTCCGGGGCCCGCGTCGTCCTGGCCGTCCGTGACCCCGCCCGCGTCACGCCCCCGCCGGGCGCCACCGAAGTCCGGCGGCTCGACCTCGCCGACCTCGCCTCGGTGCGCGAGTTCGCCGCCGGCTGGCGGGGCGAGCTCGACGTCCTGATCAACAACGCCGGAGTGATGGCCGTGCCGTACGCGAAGACGGCCGACGGCTTCGAGACGCACATGGCCGTCAACCACTTCGGGCCGTTCCTGTTGACGCACCTGCTCCGGCCGCACCTCACCGGCCGGGTCGTCACGGTCTCCTCGAACCTGTCCCGGCGCGGGCGGCTGCGGCTCGACGATCTGAACTGGGAACGCCGCCGGTATTCGCCGCTGGGCGCGTACGCCCAGTCGAAGCTCGCGAACCTGCTGTTCACCCAGGAACTCCAGCGGCAGCTGGCCGAATCCGGCAGCGCGGTCCGGGCCGTCGCCGCCCATCCCGGCGTCGCGCGGACCGGGATCGACCGGCACTTCGGCGGTGTCCAGGCCGTCCTGCTGAAAGCGCTTTACCCGCTGATCGCGCAGAAGAAGGCCGAGTACGGCGCCCGGCCCATCCTGTTCGCCGCGACCGGAGACGTCCCCGGCAACGCCTACGTCGGCCCGGGCGGCCGGTCGGGCGGACGGCCCCGGCTCGAACGGCGACGCCCGGCCGACGGCGCCCGCGAGCTGTGGGAGACCTCGGCCCGGCTGACGCGCGCCTGAACCCGCACTGGCGCTATCCCGTCCCGCGGGTTAACCTACTCGCGAGTAGGTAACGGGATGGAGGGCCACATGGCTGCGCCAAGGAAACGGGACGCGATGGGCTGGGGCCTGTCCGCGCTGACCCGGCTGGCCGGGAGCAAGGTCGTCGATCGGGCCGGGCTGCGCAAGCCGCTCGAAGGCCTGGTCACCGCGGGGACGCGCAACGGCTTCCGCGTCGCCGGCGCGGCGACCCGGTCGTTCAAGTCGGTGCAGAAGCTGGGCAAGCCCGCCCGGCTCACGCCGGCCGCCGACACCGGGCTGTTCGACCTCACACCGACCGAGGACCAGCAGCTCATCGTCGAAACGGTGACCGAGTTCGCCGCCGAGCAGCTGCGGCCGGCCGCCGCGGACGCCGACGCCAAGCTCGAGGCCCCCGAAGGCCTGCTGAGCCGGGCCGCCGAGCTGGGCATCAGCCTGGTCGGCATCCCCGAAGAACTCGGCGGCATCGGCACCGAACGCTCGGTGGTGACCAACGCGCTCGTCGCGGAAGCGCTGGCCCACGGCGACCTCGGCCTGGCCGTGGCCGTGCTGGCGCCGTCCGCGGTGAGCACCGCGCTGGTCAGCTGGGGCGACGAGCAGCAGCAGGCCGACTACCTGCCTGCGTTCACCGGCGAGCACGTCCCAGCCGCGGCGCTGGCGCTGCAGGAGCAGAAAGCGCTCTACGACCCCTTCAAGCCCGCCACGAAGGCGCGCCGCACCCCGAAGGGCTACCAGCTCGACGGCGTCAAGTCGCTGGTCCCGCGGGCGACGCAGGCGGAACTGTTCGTCGTGTCGGCCGACCTCGAAGGCCGCGGCCCGGCGCTGTTCCTCGTCGAGTCGTCGAACGCCGGGGTGTCCATCGAGGCCGAGCCGGCGATGGGCCTGCGCGGCGCCGCGACCGGCAAGCTGCACCTCGAAGGCGTGCACCTGCCGGCGGGCGCGCTGCTCGGCGGCGGCAAGGCGGACGTCTTCGCCGAGGTCGTCCGGCTGTCGCGGCTGGGCTGGGCGGCGCTGGCCGCCGGCACCGCGAAGGCCGTTCTCGACTACGTCGTCCCCTACGTCAACGAGCGGACCGCGTTCGGCGAACCGATCAGCCACCGGCAGGCGGTGGCGTTCTCCGTCGCCGACATCGCGATCGAGCTGGAAGGCCTGCGCCTGGTGACGCTGCGCGCGGCGGCGCGGGCCGAGCAGGGCAAGTCCTACGCCCGTGAGGTCGCGCTGGCGCGGAAGCTGGCCGTGGACAAGGGCATGCAGATCGGCAACGCGGGCGTGCAGCTGCTCGGCGGGCACGGCTTCGTCAAGGAGCACCCGGTCGAGCGCTGGTACCGGGACCTGCGGGCCATCGGCGTCATGGAAGGCGCCGTCCTTCTCTAGGCTTCGGAAAGGCTTTGGACCATGATCAACCTGGAAGTCCCCAAGAAGGCCGGCGCGCTGATCAACCAGGCGTACCAGGCCGCGGCCGAGGTGTTCCGGCCGATCTCGCGCAAGTACGACCGCGCGGAACACACGTACCCGAGCGAGCTGGACATGTTCGCGGCGCTGCTGGACGGCTTGAACTCCTCCGGCGAGGGCGGCGCGGGCGCGGCGGGCGTGCGGCGGTCCGGCAAGGACGATGCGGCCAAGGGAAACCGCAACGGCGCCAACCTGAACGTGGTGCTCGGCACGATCGAGATGTGCTGGGGCGACGTCGGCCTGCTGCTGTCGATGCCGCGTCAGGGCCTCGGCAACGCGGCGATCGGCTCGGTGGCCACGGACGAGCAGCTCGAGCGCTTCTCCGGCATGTGGGCGGCGATGGCGATCACCGAGCCGGCCTTCGGTTCGGACTCGGCGGCGGTCAGCACGACGGCCCGCCTCGACGGCGACCACTACGTGATCAACGGCGAGAAGATCTTCGTGACCTCAGGCGAGCGCGCGGACGCGGTGGTCGTCTGGGCGACGCTGGACAAGAGCAAGGGCCGCGCGGCGATCAAGTCGTTCGTGGTGGAGAAGGGCACACCGGGCTTCGAGGTGGTGCGCACCGAGCACAAGCTCGGCATCCGCGCTTCGGATACAGCGGTGCTGCGCTTCGAGAACTGCCGCGTGCCGCGCGAGAACCTGCTGGGCACGCCGGAGATCGACACGGCCAAGGGTTTCGCGGGCGTCATGCAGACGTTCGACAACACCCGCCCCCTGGTGGCGGCGATGGCGATCGGCGTCGCCCGCGCGGCCCTCGACGAGACGCGCAAGATCCTCACGTCCGCCGGAATCACCATCGACTACGACCGCCCGGCGAACAGCCAGCACGCGGCCGCGGCGGAATTCCTCCGCCTGGAGGCGGACTACGAGTCGGCGTACCTCCTGACCCTGGAATCGGCGTGGATGGCGGACAACCGCCAGCCGAACTCGCTCCAGGCGTCGATGGCCAAGGCCAAGGCGGGGCGGTCAGTGGTGGAGATCGCGCTGAAGTGCGTCGAGCTGACCGGGGCGTACAGCGAAGAGTCGCTGCTCGAGAAGTGGGCTCGGGACGCGAAGATCCTGGACATCTTCGAAGGGACGCAGCAGATTCAGCAGCTCATCGTGGCTCGCCGGATCCTCGGGAAGACTTCCGCCGAACTGAAGTAGTTGTGGTGTAACGGGAAGCCGCCCGGTCGCTTGCCCTTCTCGGGGCTCTGCGACCGGGCGGCTTTCGTTTCAGCGAGGACACAGTGTCGACGGCCTCACGTGTCATCCGGCGACTCAACGGAATGTACCAGCAATCAAGTCCCGTCGTAGTACTTCACAAGCGCACGTAAAGTCTTCTCGGGGACGCGATGAAGATGTCCCTTGGTCAACAGGGCCTGACTCTCGGACGGAGGCTTTCGTCCAACTTCGAGCATGAACAGGTAGAAGAGGCTTATTCCACCGTGGAAACCTTTCCCGGAACGGGTTTCTCTTGACCAAACCACTTTTCCATACGACGACTCGAAGCCGGGAGGTGTCTCATGGCGCAACCATGAGGTTGCGAGCCCGACCAACGACCCCGCATAGTCAGACAAACTGTTGTTGACGTCGAGAATTGATTTGTAGCCCAGCAATTGAAGTTCTTCAAGGCGCGCCGCCGCGTAGGCCGCCTCCGTCTCAAGCAGAGGCTCGCCGACCGCTTTCGAAATTTGTTTATCCAGATCTGCCACCAAGGCCGACTGAGTTATATACGCAAGCACTGAATCAAGATTCAGATCGATGTCCAGCCGAGACGAGCCGATGCTTCCCTGGATCTCGGTCGCGTACTCTTGCAGGGCTCCGCGCGTTCCAACGAACTCATCATCGGCGAGTTCAAGCAAGCTTGCCAGCCGCGAGAACCGCCGAACAACTTGACGCGGAACCTCAACTTTGCTCTTATAACCCAGATCGTGCTCGATTTCCGCCCACGCGTGCTGCAGAATAGATCTTATCTGGATTTCAAACCTGAAGTTCGAGTACTTCCTATATTCAGCAAGGCCACTCCTGGTCGAAGCCATGCTGGCAATGTAGTGCAGCGAAGTGTAGCCAAACCGATCCGGGTCGAGATTGTCGCTTTTGTTGATAGAATTGGCAACATCAATATAAAATTCCTCCTCGACGATCGATGCCACACGATCGACGTCATCCCGAAAGTAGGTTACAATACGCAACCCCAGTATATCCGTGACATCTTCGATACTGGCGTACTTGTCCGACTTTCTTCCCAGTTTCCTTTCAAGACTTTCGAGCGTCTTGACGCGATAGTCGACGGAGTGGACCTGAATTTCGGCGGTTTCCAGCAAATCTATGACCAGCGGGCGCAGCTTTCCGCCGAGGGCACCGCACAGGCTGGCATGTTCACTGTAGCCACTGGTGTCTACTGCCATTCCCAGCCTTTCAATCGAGTCACTTTCGGTATTTTTCGAACCCAACATCCAGAACTCAGGAGCCGGCGGCGGATCTCACGCCACAAGAGGCGGCGATACGGCGCCGGCACGTCAGGCAGCACAGCGTCACACGGCGGCGGCACACTGACCCAACTCCCCTTCGACCCTCGACGAGCTACTTGCGGTCGTGACATTCGGGTCGCTCGTGACTCGATGTCCGTTACGCACCGTCGCAGAAGATCGCTGTCCCGACGCCGGATCGTGACAACGGCCGGTAGCCTCGGATCGGGATGCAGAGTGGGGGTTCAGCTGGATCCCGACAGCGTCAAACCCCCAACCGGGTGATTGCCCGACACGTGTCGTCCTCAGCGCGGCTCGGCAGTCGCGATCTGGTCGTCCAGGAACTCGTCCAGATACCGCCACGTCGTTCCCCGGGCCTTCCGGCCCGTCAAGACACCCAGATGCCCGCCCGGCGCTGTCTTGAAGCGGACTTCGGGGGCTTTGTCCAGCAGCTCCACCACGCGCTCCACCGACGGCCTCGGGGCGATTGTGTCGTTCTCGCCCGCCACCACCATGGTCGGCACGCGGACCGAGGACAGCGAGATGATCCGGCCGTTCAGGTCCACCTTGCCCTCCGCCAGGTCGTTCGTGCGGAACAGGCGGTGGTACAGCTGGCCGAACGTGCGGCCCGGGTACGCGTACATGTTGCTCATGAAGTGGTCGACCGCCTCGATCTGGGCCAGGTAGTCGCGGTCGTCGAGGTGGGACAGGATGGCCAGGGGCTTGGTGATTTCCTTGCTGATGCCCGTCGCGCGGAACACGCGGCTGACCAAATAGGACGGTGCGCCGCCGAAGACGCGGTAGATGGGCGTCAGCAGGTGGCCGCCGGTCAGGTCGACCAGGGGGCGGAACGGGGCCACGATCGGGATGGCCGTGAAGTCGACCGGGGAGCCGATCGCCGTGATCGAGGCGATCGGGAGGTCCGGCTGGTCGGCGTTCACCAGCAGCGAGAAGATGCCGCCCAGCGACCACGACACCAGGTGCACGTCCTGGCCGCCGGCGTCCGCGCTCACGCGGCGGATCGCGCGCGGGAGGACCTCGTCGATCCAGTGCTCGATGCCCAGGCGGCGGTCCGAGAACGCCACCATGCCGTAGTCGACGAGGTAGGTGTTGCGGCCGCCGTCGATCAGGTGCTCGATGAGGCTGCAGCCGCGGCGCAGGTCGAAGCAGATCGCCGGGGCCGCCAGCGGGGGCACCAGGAGGATCGGCGGCCCGGACACCGAGCCGCCGCTGTGGGTCATCCGGTACAGCGAGCGGTTGGGTCCCTGGTCGATCAGCATCCGCGGCATCGGGCGCAGGTCGGCGACGCCGCCGTGCAGCACCTTGCCGACCACGTTCGACGCCGCGGCGGCCAGCCGTGCGGGTGGTGAAATCATTTCCTCGTGCCTCCCGAAACCGATCCGGGGGCAATCTTGCCGGGCCGGGCGGGCGGACTCAACATCGGTACACCCGCAAGCACCCGGCAAGCACGTCCAATTCGGACGGTCGCTAGTCCGTCCGAGTTACCCCGGGCCCGCTCTCCGCGGCCCGGGCTTCGTACGCCGCGCGGGCCGGGGAATGGGCTGCTGAAGCCAAAAGCCGGTCCGCCTTCAACGCCCGCGAGAACGCTTCGCCCGCCCGCCGCGGCAGCAGCCGCGTGAGCTTGCCCATAGTGCCCAGCGAGCGGGGGACGAAAACGTCGAAACGAGGTTTGCGCAGCGCGGATACGATGGCGTCCGCCACATCTTCCGGCCGCACGGACTTGAAGAACTTCGCCTCGGCGAGGCCGCTCGCCAGCTCCGTCCGCACGATGCCCGGCATCACGCACGAGACGTGGACACCGCTGCCGTGCAACTCCAGGTGCACCGCCTCGGACAGCCCGACGACGGCGTGCTTGGTGGCGCAGTAGGTCGCCGCGCCGGGGAAGCCGGCCTTGCCCGCGAACGACGCGATGTTGACGATGTGCCCGGACCGCCGCGGCCGCATCCGCCGCACCGCCTCGCGCGTGCCGTGGATGACGGCGTGCAGGTTGATCTCCAGCTGACGCCGGGTCGTCGCGTCGCTCTCCGTCTCGAGGTCGCCGAGCGGCATGATGCCGGCGTTGTTGATCAGCACGTCGATGCGGCCGTGCCGGCGTTCGACCTCGTCGAGGAACGCGGTGAACCCGGCGAGGTCGGTGACGTCCAGCGGCAGCGCGTCGGCGTCCAGCTCGCCGGCGGTCTTCTCGGCCCGGACCTGGTCCAGGTCGCCGATCACCACCTTCGCGCCCAGCCGGGCCAGCGCCGACGCGGTCGCCGCGCCGATCCCCTGCCCGCCGCCGGTGATCACCACGACCTTGCCCGCGAGTTCCATGCCGACTCCTTCGTCTGTTGGCACCGCGTCAACAGTGTCGCCCCTGAAGCGGGACGGCGCCACTCCCCGGGGAAATTTCAGTGGGATTCCCGAGGCGACGACCGGTCCGCCGTTCCTAGCCTGGCGACATCCGAACCGCAAAGGAGCACGGACATGCGCTTGTCCCACATTTTCGCGGCCACGGCACTGGGGATCTCCACCGTGGCGGTGGCGCCGGCCGCCGCCACGACGACGACCCAGCCGACCTGCACCTCCCCGGCACCGGGCGCCTGGACCGTCGACCCCGCGACGGCCGCAGACCGTCCGGGCCGGGCCGCCCGGCGGACCCGGCCACGGCCCGGCGGGTCCGCGCCGGCATCGGCAACTTCGTCGCCTGCGTCAACGCCGGTGACCCCGCCAGGCCGGACGACCTCGCCGCCAACCCGGCGGCCACCCTGTTCACGGTCCACTTCATCACCACGTTCATGCACCAGGACAGCTACGCGAGCGTGCCGAGGGTGCTCGGCGGCCTGCGCATCGACCGGATGCGCACCCTCGACGTCGTCGCCTACCCGGACGGCAGCTTCAGCACCGAAGGCACCTACCTCGCCTACGGCCACAAGCTCGTCCACGAACGCTGGTACTGGTGGCCGGACACCGACGGCTACCTGAAGGTGAACAAGCTCGAACCGCTGGCACCACCCGTGCCGGCGGACGCGGTCCCGCTCGACGTCGAGGTCGGCGACTACTTCTACCGGCCCGCCGCCACCAGCGTGCGCGCGCCGCACGGCAAGGTGGTGCTGCGCTTCCACCAGACCGGCGCACAGCGGCACGAGGCGATCCTGTTCCGGCTCCCCGAAGGCGCCACCGCCGAGGACCTGCTCGGCGGGAAGCTGACCCACGACCAGGTCGTCACCATCGGCCAGGACAACGGCTCCGACGTGATGTCCCTGGTGGCGCTGCGGCCGGGCACCTACACGCTGATCAGCTTCGAACCGGGCCCCGACGGCCGGCCGCTCGCCCTGCACGGGATGACCGCCCGGTTCCGGGTCCGCTAACCCACGCGCTGCTCCAACACCTGGCCGACCCACTCGTCGACGGCGAACCGGACGGTCGGCTTGAACCCCTGGCCCTCGTAGTACCGCTGCAGGTCGCCGTCACCGCCGGCCCAGCAGTCGACGCGGACCAGGTCGATACCGCGGCGGCGAGCCTCGTCGAGCGCGTACTCGACGAGGCGGCCGCCGACGCGCCGGCCGGTGAACCGCCGCGAGGTGATCAGCAGCCGGATGTACAGCTCGCGCTCGTCGACCGCGGGCACGTGCGGGTCGTGGTCCTCCGAAACGATCAGCGCGCCGGCCGGCTCGCCGTCGACCACCGCGATGCGCAGACCCGGGTCCGCGGCCATGCCCTGGACCCGCTCGACGCGCTTCGGGACGCGGCTCCACGGCTCGGTCCCCCACTGCTTCGAGCTGCCGCGGGCGACCAGCCATTCGACGGCCTCGTCGAAGAAGCGCAGCAGCGTGTCAACATCCCCAGAATCACCCGACCGGATGACGATGTTCTCCATCCCCCTTGTCTACCGCACGGTGAGCACGCGCGGGCCGTCTTCGGTGATGGCGATGGTGTGCTCGACGTGCGCGGCGCGGCTACCGTCGGCGGTGAGGATCGACCAGCCGTCCTCGGCGTAGCGGTAGTCGTCGCCGCCGCGGGTGAGCATCGGCTCGATCGCCAGCGCGAGCCCCGGCTTGAGCCGCATTCCGCGTCCCGCGCGGCCTTCGTTCGGCAGGTGCGGGTCCTCGTGCATCGCGCGGCCGATGCCGTGCCCGCCGTGGTCGTCGAGCATGCCGTGGCCGTGCGCGCGCCCGGCGGCGCCGATCGCGTACGAGATGTCCCCGAGCTTCGCGCCCGGCTGAGCGGCGGCGATCCCGGCCTGCAGGGCCCGCTCGGTGGCCTCGATGAGGGCGAGGTCGGCGGGATCGGCGGTGCCGACGACGAAGCTGATCGCCGCGTCGCCGTTCCAGCCGTCGAGGATCGCGCCGCAGTCGATGCTGACCAGGTCGCCGTCCTGGAGCCGGTACGCGGTGGGGATCCCGTGCACGACGACGTCGTTGACGCTGGCGCAGAGGACGTTCGGGTAGGGCGTCGGCGCGGACCGCGGCTGGTAGTGCAGGAACGACGGTTTCGCGCCCGCCTCGCTGATGACGTGGGCGGCGACGTCGTCCAGCTCGCGCAGGGAGACGCCGATCGCGGCCGCCTCCTTGACCGCGTGCAGGGTGTTCGCCACGACCCGCCCGGCCTCGCGCATCATCGCCAGCTCGGACTCGGTTTTGATCTCGACCATGACGATAACTATACCGGTATAGTTATCGCTGTCCAGTCGGGACAGGACCGCATGTTCAACCGGCGGCTCGGTCCGTGTCATCCGGAGTTCAGGCAGCGCTGATTGACTTCTCCCGTTCACGACCTCTCTCGCGACGAGGACAAATTGACCCAGTCAGTGCCCGACGGCGATGCGCTCGCCGCGTTCGGCGCCGAACTCGCGGAAATCCAGGCCAAAGCCGCGGAAGCCCGGGAAAAGCTCCGATCCGCCGTCGCCAGCGTGCAATCGCCGGACGGGTCGGTCTCGGTGACCGTCGGCCCGAGCGGCGTCCTGCAGGACCTCCGGTTCGGCCCGCGCGCGTACGAGCGTCCCCCGCAAGCCCTGTCCGGCCTGGTGCTGCAGCTGATCGGCCGGGCGCAGCAGAAGGTCTCGGCCGAGGTCGCCGACGCGTTCAGCGGCATGGTCGGCGAGAACTCGGCGGCTCGCGAACTCCTCGACGAGTTCCTGCCGCAGCCGGAAGAGGGCCCGCAGCAGCCGGCCGAGGAGCCTCCGGCGCACCGGCCACCGCCGCCGGGGCCGCCCCAGGCGGGGCCACCCCAGGCAGGCCCACCGCAGCCGCAGCGTGGTCAGCAGCGCCGTCGTCCCCGGCCCGAGCCGGACGAGGACGACGGCGAAAGCAATCCCTGGTAGCACGGAGGAGAACCGGTGGTTTCCGGAGCAGGGTTCTCGGTCGACCCGGCCGAGTTGCAGAAGTTCAGCCAGTTCCTGTCGGGCACCACGCAACCGGCGGTACAGGACGCCGCGAACCGGATGCAGGCGGCCAACGGGTTCGACAACGCCGCGTTCGGCATCCTGCTCGCGCAGGTGCTCGCCGTGCCCTCGCGGGTCACGATGGCCGTCATCACCGGCGAGATCACCAAGCTCGTGGGCGACATTGGCAAGTCCGCGGACGACCTGAAGAAGGCCGCCGAGACGTACGCGACCCACGACGCGAACACGGCGCAGGGCTTGAGCACCTTCGAAACGGAGCTGGGCAAGTGACCGTTCCCATCACGTCCGCGAACTCGACCACGGGCGCCGGCGTCTTCGACAGCTGGAAGCAGGTCGGGGACTCGATCGGCAAGGTCCAGACCGAGCACGGCGGCGACCTCGCGGCCGTGAGCGTGGAGCTGGGCATCAACGTCATCAGCGCCGTGCTCGACACCGTCGCGTTCGCCATGGACCCGCTGGCGAAGCTGATCGCCGCGGGCCTGGGCTGGCTGATCGAGCACGTCTCGTTCCTGAAGTGGCCGCTCGACCAGGTCGCGGGCAACCCGTCGGAAGTCACGAAGGTCGCCAACGAGCTGCACAAGATCGGCGAAAGCCTGCGCAACACCGGCGAGGACCTCGACAAGACGCTCACGGCCACGATCACCCAGTGGCAGGGCAAGGGCTACGACAGCTTCCTGAAGTCGATCAACGACCGGAAGGGCTGGATCGACGCCAACGCCAAGGCGGCCGACGTCGCCGGCTACATGGTCGAGACCACCGGGGCGCTGATCGGCGCGGTCCGCGCGCTGCTGCGCGACATCATCACGACCATCCTCGGCGACATCATCTCCACGATGCTGATCGCCCTCGCCCTCGCCATCCCCACCTT
Organism: Amycolatopsis sp. NPDC003861; assembly: GCF_053605405.1. NCBI lineage: Bacteria > Bacillati > Actinomycetota > Actinomycetes > Pseudonocardiales > Pseudonocardiaceae > Amycolatopsis > Amycolatopsis sp. NPDC003861. The sequence goes on along the minus strand of NZ_JBSGJD010000157.1, from coordinate 813 downwards.
CGGCGCCTCGATCGCGGTCGGCGTGACCAAGTGCGTCGCGACGGTCTCGGTCCAGGTCGCGGCGATGATGGCCAAGCTCGCCAAGGTCGTCGCCTACGCCGGCCGCACGCTGGCCCGGCTCACCGGGCTGTCGAAGCTGGTCAAGGGCAAGCCGGGCTCGTCCTCGAGCGCGGGGCACGAGCTGAGCAACCTGCCCCCGCACGGCGGCGGGGTGCCGAACTTCTCCCGGCCGCTGCCGAAGCCGCCGGGCACCGCGGTCACCCACGACCGCCCCGGTGGCGGCGCGACGCCGAGCACCCGGCCCCCGGGCGACGGCACGACCCCGAACTTTTCGCGGCCGCTGCCCCCGCCGGGCACCGCGGTCACCCACGACAACCCGGGTGGCGGCGCGACGCCCAGCACCCGGCCGCCGGGTGACGGGACCACGCCGAACTTCTCGCGGCCCCTGCCGCCCCCGCCCAAGCCGGCGCCGCCGAAGTCGCACCTGAGCGACCACGACATCTCGACCATCAAGAAGCACGAGGACTGGCTGAAGACGAAGTTCGGCGACAGCTACCAGAAGATGAAGTTCGCCGACGACTGGATCAAGAAGAACCACCCGGACTACTACCCGATGCTGAAGGCGCTCTCCGACGCCAAGAGCTCGAAGAACTTCGTGGGCTGGGCGGGCAAGGACATCGTGCAGGTCGACCGCGGTCTCACCGACATCCAGATGCAGGCGGAAGCCGCGTGGGCCGAGGAAGACAAGAAGCAGCAACAGCAACAACCGCAGTAATCCCCGAACCCGAGCCTGCCGCGGCTTGTCGTGAGTGG
>NZ_JBSGJD010000156.1:0-23451 GCF_053605405.1 Amycolatopsis sp. NPDC003861 | reverse complement strand
CACCGCAGCCGCGGTGGCGGGGCCGGGGTCGTTCGGGTGGTTTGCCGTAAGCTGTCGCTGTGCTAGTCGCCATCTGGATCCTCAATGTCATCCACTGGGGCAGCGCGCTGGTCGGGCTCTTCGCCTTCGTGCACGCGCTGCTCCAGCGCGCCGACGCCTATTCCGCGGCCGACCGCAAGACCAAGCCCATCTGGATGCTGATCACCGGCGGCGCGACACTCGCCATGGTGCTGTTCCCCGTGATGGGCCCGGGAATGATCTTCTACGTGCCCGCGATGGCCGCGGCGCTGGTCTACATCGTGGACGTGCGCCCGAAGCTGATCGAGGTCCAGCGCGGCGGCTCCAGCTGGTAGCTACCCTGGGGTGGTGACCTGGACCATCGCCGGGAGCCTCACCGTCGTTCCCGCCTCCTCTCGTACTGAACTGCTCGCCGAGCCCGTGGCCAAAGCCCTCGCCGCGCTCGCCGACCCGGACGCCGTCGGCGTCGCGGAGATCGACCCGTCGCTCGCCGACACCGCCGCCTTCTGCGAGGCCTACGGCTCGCCGCTCGAGGCGTCCGCGAACTGCGTCGTCGTCGCCGGCAAGCGCGCGGGCGAAGTCCGCTTCGCGGCCGCGCTCGTGCTCGCGACGACCCGCGCCGACGTCAACGGCGTGATCAAGCGCCGCCTCGACGTCCGCAAGGCGTCGTTCGCGCCGATGGACGAAGCCGTCTCGCTGACCGGCATGGAGTACGGCGGCATCACGCCGGTCGGCCTGCCCGCCGAATGGCCCATCCTGCTCGACCGCCGCGTCGCCGAGGCGCCCGAGCTCGTCATCGGCAGCGGGATCCGCGGCAGCAAGCTGCTGATCTCCGGCGCCGCGCTGGCCGCCTTGCCCGGCGCGGAGGTCATCGAGGACCTCGCCCGGTGACGTCCGTCTGGCTCCGGTACCTGACCGGTGCCGACATCGACGCGCTCGGCATCACGGACGCCGAGATCGTCGGCGCGGTCGAGGACGTGCTCGCCGACCACGGCCGCGGCCAGGTCGTGTTCGAGCCGCGTACGCACCTCGTGCCGGACAACGGCGGCAAGGGCCACTTCAACATCCTTCGCGGTCACCTGTCCGCGAAGCAGGTCAGCGGCGTGAAGGTCGTCGGTGACTTCGTGGGTAATTTCGAACGGGGCCTCCCTTCGGAAATGGCGTTGATCCTGTTGCTCGACCCGGACACCGGCATGCCGCGGGCCATCGTCGACGGCACGATGATCACCGAGGCCCGCACCGGCGCGATGACCGCCGTCGGCGCGAAGTACCTGGCCCGCCCGGATGCACGGGTGCTCGGGCACATCGGCGCCCGCGGTACCGCCTGGTGGAACGTTGTGCTGCTGGACTCCTTGTTCGACTTCGCCGAGATCCGCGTGACCAGCAAGCGCCCGGAGTCACGCGAGGACTTCGGCCGCCGGCTGTCCGAGCGGCTCGGCAAGGACGTCCGCGTCTGCGCCACGGCCGAGGAGACCCTGGACGGCGCGGACATCCAGGTCGAGGCCTCCCGGCTGGTCGAGCCCGAGGCGCTGGTGCGCCGCGAGTTCCTCTGGCCGGGCACCTTCCTGGTGCCCTACGGCACGATCAGCGCGCTCGAGCTCACGCTGCTCGACGACGTCGACAAGGTCGTCGTCGACGACTGGCGCGAATCGCGGTCCGGCAACCCGCGGTTCGGCGCCCTGCGCCCGCAGCTCAACGCCGGCCTCCTCACCGAGGACAACGTCCACGCCGAGATCGGCGACATCGTGGCCGGGAAGAGGCCAGGCCGCGAGCACGACGCCGAACGGATCCTGTTCTGGCACCGCGGACTGTCCACAACGGACGTCGCGGTGGCGAACCTGATCCTCGCCCGTGCCGAGGCTTCCGGCGTCGGCACCATGCTGCCCTACCGATGATCGTCTCCGACAGTGCGTTCGCCGACAGTGAACGGCTGGTTTTGGACAAACCGCTGGTAGAAGCCCTGCGGCAGCGCCGGAACGAGGTCTTGACAGCCCTCGCGGACCGGTCCGGGCCGGTCTATGGGGTCACCACGGGGATGGGCCGGCTCGCGGGGGTGGCGCTCGACGCGGGCCAGCAGGCCGAGCACCAGCGGAACCTGCTGATCGGCCGCGCTGTGGGCGGTCCGCCGTGGCTGCCGCCCGAAGACGTCCGCGCGCTGCTGGTCGTCCGGCTGCGCGACTTCCTGCGACCGTGGTCGGGGGTGAGCGCCGAGCTGGTGCAGTTCCTGGTGGACCGCTTGAACGACGGCTTCACGCCGGCGGTCCCGCGCTCCGGGCTCGGCAGTTCGGGCGAGATCATCGCGCTGTCCCACGCGTTCCAGACGTTCCTCGGCATCGGCACGGTCTTGGAGGACGGCGTCGAAGTGCCGGCCGCTTCGGCGCTCGCGGCGCGTGGTGCGGCACCTTATGTTCTCGGGCCGAAGGAAGGCGCTTCCCTGCTTCAGGGTTCTCCGCTGGCGGTGATGCACTCTGCGCGTGGCTGGACGGAAACCCAGCAGCTCATCGACCTGCAGACGCTCGCGGCGGCCATGGCGATCGACGTCCTCGGCGCGCCCCGGGACGTGTTTTCCCCGGTCATGGCGGGCGGCGACGACCACCTGAGTGCGGTGCTCCACGAGCTTTCGGGGCTGGTGGGCAGTGGCCCGGTGCGGCCCGGCGTGGTGCAGGCGCCGCTGTCGGTGCGGGTCGCGCCGCGGGCGTTGGCGCACGCTTCCCGCGTCAACGGCGAATTGCACGAAACCCGCCGACGCTGGGAAACGATGCCGGGGGATTCGCCTTCGTTCGTCGACGGCGCGTTCGTGCCGGGGACGGCGTACCACGCGGTGGACCTGGGGTTGCGGATGGACGCGGTGACGGCCGCGCTGGTGCACCTCGGGGAGGTTTCGGTGCAGCGGACGCACCGGTTGCTGGACGAGCGGTTCAGCGGGTTGCCACCGCAGCTCACGGCCGATCCGGGGCCGCGGGCGGGGTTGGTGCCGCTGCACAAGCGAGCGGCCGGCGAACTGCACGCGCTCCGGCGGCTCGCGGCGCCGGCGACGTTGGGTTCGATCGACACGTCGGCCGGTCAGGAGGACGTGCAAGCGTTTGCGGCTGCGGCTGGGGAGCAATTGCGTGCGGCGGCTTCGCATCTTTTCGCGATCACGGCTTGCGAGCTGATCACGGTGTCGCAGGCGCGGTATTTGGCCGGTGGTGAGGGTGCGCCGGGGGTTCGTGCGGCGTACGGGTGGGTGCGGTCGGTGGTGCCGCCGGTGGACGAGGATCGGCCTCTGGGGCCGGAAGTCGAGCGTCTGATTGCGGTTTGCCGGGCGGCTTTCTTCAACGACCTGGCGACGCTCACCTGAGTCCGGGCTTTGCTCGGGCGAGGCTCACTTGAGTCCGAGCTTTGCTCGGGCGAGCCGTTGCTGAGCCCGGCTTCGCTCGAGCGAGCCGTTGCTGAGTCCGGCTTCGCTCGGGCGAGCCGTCGCTGAGCGGGTGGACTCGCCGTCTCGCCGCACGACGCCGCGCCCGGGGGCCCCCGTCTCAACTCTATCGCGCGACGCCGACGATTTTGCCGCTCCGACAACGAAATCCACGGAACTATCCACAATTGCGGCGGCCTGTGGACAACCACCCTCCGTGCGCTGCCGAATCGGACATCCGGCGGGGGCGGCGCGCTACGTTCGTTCGTGAGCGCCCTCCGGGGACGCGGGCCCCGGGGAAGGAGGGATACGACGGCGGGTCCGCGTGAAGGTGAGGGTGCGGGCATAGGGGCGGAAGCCCAGATCGCGATACAGAGGGAGGGCACCCACGGACTTCGGATGGTTGATCACCGGATACACGACGGCTTCGCGAGCGCCGGCGTGGTGGGCCGCGTGCAGCGCGGCGAGGCACACCGCGCGGGCAAGCCCGGTGCGACGGAACTCCGGCAAGGTTCCGACGGGCTCCAGCTCGCCGACGGCATTGCGGTCGTCGAGCCAGATCAGGCACTGGGCGGCGAACCGGCCGTCGGGTGCTTCGGCGACCCAGTCCAGCCCGGCCCGGTAGGGCCAGGCGGCCATGACGGTCCGGTAGCTCGGTCCGGTCACCCTCGACGGGTGCCAGACCGTGCGGTGCACGGCCACGCGGCGGTCCAGATCGTCCGCGCCGGCCGGCCGGAGCGTGAAGCCGGCGGGCACGACAGGCTCGGGCAGATCCACGAGGAGGCGAGACATATACGACTGGAACACAGGACTTTCCTGAAGCGCGTAACCGCAACGCTCCAAGGCGGCGACGACATGCTTCTCGGCGTCGAGCACGGTGACAGCGAGCTCGGCCGCGGAGGCGGTGTCTTCGAACCAGGCGAGCACCTCGGGCGCGAGTCCGGGGCGCGCCGGATCCACGAGCAGCGCGAGTTCACCGGGTAGCGAAATCCAGCCCCACGCGACGACTTCGCCACCCGCTTCCCACAGCACGGTCGGCCACTCGGCTTCGCGGCCGGCGTGCTGGAACCGCTGCCACGCGAGATCACCGACGTGCACCGAACTCGACTTCGACCAGATCCGCTGGGCCAGGTCCTGCATGGCCCGCAGGTCGGCCGGACCGGCGTAACCGCGGCGCGTGACGGCGGGCATGGGCAGCATCATCCGGTGCCACACCGGCCCTCGCCAACCGATTTACCGACCCGGCCGGAAGCGGGCCGGCCACCGGTGGCACGTAACCGTTGCCACACAACCGGATGGTCGTGCCTGTGGTCGAATCGGAAGCGGACGCCGGACTGCTCGGACGTGCGGCGGCGATGTTCGCGGTGACGAACGTCGGCGACCTGGTGCTGCTCGCGGTGTTATCGGCCAGGCGGCCGGCCGCCGTGGTGTGGTCAAGGTCGTGGCGGGGCAGTTCCTGGGCTTCGCGGCGATCCTGGCCGGGCGCGCTCTGAGCCGGGCTGCTGCCAGCGGGCCTGGTTGTGCCTGTCGGCATGGCGGTGTGGTGCGCCGCGGGCCGGTTCCTGACGCCTCGGCCGGGTGTGGCGCGGGTGCGCGCGCGGTCGCCTGGGGCGCGAAAAGGTTGAGCCGCTGTGGCGTATCCGACTCGGGTGCAGCCGGTCAACGGGGCAAGGCGTCGAGTGATCATGAATCTGAGAACCAGAGTTCTTGCCATCGTCACGTTCACGCTCTCCGCGGCCGTCGCCGTGGTCGCGCCGGCATCGGCGTCCACCGGCTCCGGCATCGGCACCCAGACCGTGGAACTCGCCGCGCCGGCCGGGAGTGGCCTGGCGCCCTATGTCGCCGTCATCAAGCCCGTCTCCGCCGAGCGGCTCGGGAACAGCTGGCACGAAGGGTGCCCGGTCGGTCCCGACCAGCTGCGGCTGGTCAACCTGAGCTTCCTCGGCTTCGACGGTGCCGTGCACCGCGGCGAACTGGTCGTCAACGCCGATCGGGCGTTCGAGGTCGCCCGCGTCTTCGGTGACCTCTACTTCGGACGATTCCCCATCGAGCGGATGGAGACCGTCGAGAAGTACAACTCCGACGACGACGCTTCCATGGCGGCCAACAACACCTCGGCGTTCAACTGCCGGGCGATCACCGGCGGCACCGCCTGGTCGAACCACTCCTACGGGCGCGCCATCGACATCAACACCGTCCAGAACCCGTACATCTCCGGCAGCGGCGCGGTCTACCCGCCCAACGGGGCACCGTACGTCGACCGGACGCAGCACGCGCCCGGAATGATCCACGCGGGCGACGTCACCGAGCGGGCCTTCACCTCCCGCGGCTGGACCTGGGGCGGCTCCTGGGACACCCCGATCGACTACCAGCACTTCGAGAAGCCCTGACACCGACCGGAAAACCGCTGGGGCGACACAACTGTCCGTCGGCTGCGTCTGGGACAGGCCGTAATGGGAACCGCAGCCTCACGTACTGGGGATGAATGAAGCTCGCCCGGGATCGTCGCTGGCTGGACCGGCGGCGATCCCGGGCGGACCCGCCGGGCGGCAGGTCGGGCCACCGGAATGCGGGCTGGGCGGCGATGCGGGCCGGGCCGGGCGGTGGCGCGAGCCGGCGGTACGGGGGGCGGCGGTGTTGCGAGCTGGGCGACGGCGACCGTCGGCTAGTCGCGGCGGGCGTTCTGCAACGCCAAGCCGCGCGGGGTGGCCAAGCGGGTGATCAGGGCGAACGCTCCGTCGCACAGCAGCGCCAGGATCACCGCGGCCAGGCCGCCCGCGAAGATGGCTCCGTAGCCCTGGGCGCCCAGCGCGAAGCCGTCGACTATGTAGCGGCCCAGGCCTCCGCCGTCGTTGACGATTGCTCCGATGGCCACCGTGGCGATCAGCTGGAGGAAGGCCACCCGGGCGCCCGCCAGGATCACCGGGGAGGCCAGCGGGAGCTCGAGGCGGGCCATGATCTGCCACTCGCGGTGGCCCGTTCCGCGGGCCGCGTCGATCGTCTCCTGCTCCAAGGTCACCACGCCCGCGTACGTGTTCGTGAACAACGGTGGCATCGCCAACGCGACCAACGCGAGCAGCAACGGCCAGAACGCCGTGTCCAGCTCCCAACGGCTCGCCAGGAACCAGAACAGGATGATCAACCCGAAACTCGGGATCGCCCGGCCGATGTTGACCGCGCTGCTCGCGAGGAACGCGCCGCGGCGGTAGTGGGCCAGCCAGAGCGCCGCCGGGATGGTCAACGCCGCCGCGATCGCCAGGGCCAGCAACGAAAACCTCAGGTGCTCCAGCGTGCGGTACGGGACGCCGGCCTTGTCCGTCCAGCTCCAGCGGTTGGGGTCCGCGAGCCACGCGTTCAGCTGGTCGAAAAAGCTCATCGCGTCCGCACCTTCCGCGACCAAGGCGCCAGCACGCGCTCGCTGAGCCAGAGGACCAGGTCGACCACCACCGCCAGGGCGACCGACAGGACCACGCCGACAATGATTTCCGTCGGGTTCGGGGTCGCCGTCTGGATGCCCGCTCGGATGAAGTACCCCAGGCCGCCGAGGCCGAGCATCGAGGTGACCGTCACCAGGCCGATCGTCGTCACCGCCGCGACCCGGAGGCCGGCGATCACCACCGGGAGAGCGAGGGGCAGTTCGATCTGCCAGAGCAGCCTGCCGCGCGTGTACCCCATGCCGACCGCCGCCTCGCGGACCTCGTTGGGCACCTGGTCGACGCCGGTCACGATGTTGCGGACCAGGATGAGGAGCGTGTAAGTCGCGAGCGGGATCATCGCGGACACGAACGTCAGCCCGAAGAACGGCACCAGGACCGCGAAGGCGCCCAGGCTCGGGATCACGTACAACGCGCCCGCCGTGCCGAGGATCACCGGGTACGACCAGCGGAAACGCAGCGACACGACGGCGAGCCCGATCGACACCACCAGGCCGATGCCGAGGGCGGCGCCGGTCAGCGAAACGTGCTCGACGAGGCGCTGGACGATGTCGTCCGCGTTGCGGTCCACCCACTTCCACTGGAAGATCGGAGGCTCGCTGTCGGCGGCCAGCGGCGTCACCGTGGTCACGTGCACCGGCCGACCCTACCCCGATCGGGCCCAAATATTCCGCGGAGTGGGAATATCGGGTGCTTTCTCCCACGATGTGGATTCTTGTCGGAGGTCAGGACTAGGGTCCTTTCGTCTGTTCGAGTGACGAGGGAGTGGGGATTCGTGCGCTGGTTCCGGAACGCGTCCGTGGTGGCGGTGGCCGTCGCGGCGACGCTCGGTTTGGCCGCCTGTGGCGGCAGCGACAGCGGTGACAAGCCCGCCGCGCAAAACAAGGGTGGCGCGCCGATCGTCGTCGCGTCCTTCAACTTCACCGACAGCCAGATCCTCGCCGAGATCTACGCGCAGGCGCTGGAGGCGAAGGGCTACCCGGTGACGCGGAAGCTGAACCTCGGGTCGCGGGAGCTGATCTACCCGTCGCTGAAGTCCGGTGAGCTGCAATTCATCCCGGAGTACCAGGGTGCGGCGATCACCACCGGCTTCGGCCAGGAGGCCGGCAAGACCGCGCAGGAGGAGCACGAGCAGCTGGCGAAGCTGTTCGAGCCCAGCGGCGTCGGGCTGCTGAACTTCGCGCCGGCCGAGGACAAGAACACCTACATCGTCAAGTCCGACGTGGCCAAGGACAAGGGCATCGCGTCGATCAGCGACCTGAAGAAGCTCGACAAGGTCGTCATGGCCGGGCCGCCGGAGTGCGAGAAGCGCCTTCCGTGCTTCAAGGGCTTCACCGACGTCTACAAGCTGACCAACATCAGCTTCCAGACCATCCAGGAAGCCGGCCCGCGCGTCCAGCAGCTCAAGTCCGGGGCCGTCACGGTCATCCCGGTCGACTCGGTCAGCCCGCTGACCGGCGACCCGGCCTACACCGTGCTCAAGGACGACCTCAACATCGTGCCGACCGAGAACGTCGTGCCCGCGGTGAACAAGAAGGTCCTCGACGAGCGCGGTGCCGACTTCGCCACCGCCGTGAACGCGGTGAGCGCGAAGCTGACCACGGACATCATGCGCGACCTGAACAAGCGCGTGGACTCCGACGGCGAGAAGGCGGCGGACGTCGCCAAGGACTGGCTGGCGCAGGCCGGCCTCTGACGCCGGAACCGCCGGCCACCCGCACCCGGGCCGCCGGCCGCCCGCACGGGCCCGCCGGCCGCCCGCGCCGGGTGGCCGGGTGGTCGGCGGTCAAGCCGGATGGCCGGGGTCGAGCCGGGTGGCCGGGGTCAAGCCGGGGGGCCGGGCTCTTACGCGGTCCCGCTGACGACCCACGCACGGGCCGTCAGCGGGATCGAGCCGTCGGATTCGGTCGGCAGGCGGGCGCGCAGGAGCTCGCGGAGGCGGTCGCGGTGGGGCTCCGGCAACGTGGTCAGGTACGACGGCGCCGGGCCCTGTGCGCCGAGGAACGGGTGCCAGTAGTCGGCGAAGTCGGCGAACACCGTCGGGATCGTGATCTCGCCGACCGACACCGCCGTGAACCCCGCGTCCGTCCACAAGCGGCCCAGCGGCTCCGGGTGGCACAACGTGTGCTTGCGGCCCTCGTCCAGCTCGGCCACCGTCGTGGGGTCGAGCTCGGCCGCCGCGTCCCAGAAGCGGCGGATCAGCTGCATGCCCTCGGCGAGGTCCCACAGGTACACCGCGGCCAGTGCACCCGGCGCGGTCACCCGTGCGATCTCCGCCGCCGCGCGGTCCGGCTCCGGGACGAAGTTCAGCACCAGGCCCGACACCACCACGTCGAAGCGGTCGTCCGGGAACGGCAGCGAGCGCGCGTCGGCGACCTCGAACGACGCCCGCGGGTCGGTCACGCCCTCACGAGCCGTCTTCAGGAAGCCCTCGGACGGGTCCACGCCGACGACCTCCGCGGGGTCGGCCGCCCTCAGCACCTCCGAGGTCAGCGCGCCCGTGCCGCAGCCGACGTCGAGCCAGCGGCGGCTCGCCGGGGCGCCGAGCTGCCGGACGAACGTCGCCGCGATCCGGCGGCTCCACCGTCCGATGTAGGCCTCGTAAGCGTCGCCTGACTGCCACATGCCCCCGAGTACAGCACAGAAACCGCTGCTCAGCCCCCGGTCAGCGTCCCGGTCGCGTCCTGGCCCGCCGACGTCGCGCGGCGCAGGAACCCGGCGATCAGTGCCAGCTCGTCCTCGCTGTAGCCGGCGCAGAGCTCGTCCATCGCGGTGTTCATCCCCGCGTACAGCCGGAACAGCTCCCCGTTGCGGCCGCGGACCGCGCGGACCGCGACCGAGCGCCGGTCGGCCGCCTCGGGGTCGCGCTCGCGGACGATCCAGCCGCCCTTCTGCAGCCGGTCGAGGATGCCGGTCAGCGTCGCCGGGTGCAGCCCGGCGCGGCGGGCGAGCGCGCTCGGGCTGAGCGGGCCGTGCCGGGCGATCAGCTCCAGGCACTCCAGGTCGACGTCCTTGAGCGCCAGCTGGGCGCTGACCTGGTGGTTCAGCAGCGCGAGCTGGTTGCGCAGCTCCCGCAGCGCGTCCTTCACCGCCACGGTCGACCGGCGGTGCGCTCCCGAACCCATGCCCGGAGCCTAACCGCCGAGGGCCATCCGCGTGTACGCGCGGACGTCGGCGTCCGAGTCGCCGCGCCGCGCCCGCAACCGCGCCGCCACCGGTGGCCGGTCAGCCCACTTGCCCAGGGCCTGCACCGCCGCCCGGCGGACGTTCGGGTGCTCGTCCTCCAGCGCCACGAGCAGCTGCTCGGACGGCTCGGCCAGCGCACCCAGCGCCGTCGCCGCACCCCGGCGGACCTGCCACGCCGGGTCCGCGAGCGCCGCGAAGGCCAACCGCGCCAGGTCGCCGCCGCAGCCGAGGTCGGCGGCCGCGGTCAGCGCGGCCGCGCGCACCAGCAGGTCCGGGTCGACGGCCAGCGCGGCCACCGTCCCGGTCGCGCGCGGGTCGCCGATCGTGCCCAGCCCGGCCGCGACCGCGACCCGGACCTCGCGCGACACATCCGCCGCCGCCGAAGCCAGCGTCGACGCCGCGTCCAGCGACACCAGGCCGCGGACCGCCTCCAGCCGGACGACGACCGCCGGGTCGGCCAGCGAGGCGGCGAACAACGACGCATCGCCGAGCCGCAGGGCGCGCAGGACGTCCAGGGCCACCGACCGCACGTCCGCGTCGGACACCGCCAGGGCCGACCGCAGCCCGTCGCCCAGGGACGGCGTCGGTGCCAGCACCTCCACCAGCTCCCGCAGCCCGGCCGCCGCCGCGGCCCGCATGCGCGCGTCGATGTCGTGCAACGCCGTGACCAGGGCCGGGCCGAAGCCGTCCGGCGCCGACTCGGTGAGCACCGCGATCGCCGTCGTGCGGACCTCGGCATCCGGATCGGCGAGGTAGGAAGACAGCACCGCGAGCGAAGGCTGTTCTTCCGCCAGCGCGACGACGTCGAGGACCCGCGGCGACGAATGCGTCCGCGCCGGGGAGACGGTGGTCGCGTCCGGCGGCGTGTGCCCGCTGAAGGCCGTGTGGGTGCCGAGGACCTCGACGTCGAAGGAAGGCACCGAGAACTCCGGCACCGGCACGACGTAGGGTGCCACCGGCCGCTTCACGAACTCCATCTCGCCGGCCGCCGTCTTGCGCAGGTTCAGGTGCGCCAGCCACGAGACGTCGTCGCGGCCCGGGTGGTCGGTCCGGTCGTGGTAGAGCCCCCACCGGCTTTCCGTCCGCACCAGCGACGCCCGCGCGGCCATCTCGGCGCAGTCGCGGATGAACGTCACTTCGGCGCAGCGCATCAGTTCGTGCGGCGTCCGCGCGCCCATCGCCGCGATCTCGCCGGTCATCCGTGCGAACGTCTCCAGCGCGATCTCCAGCTTCGCCGTCGTCTTGGGCGGGGCCACGTAGTCGTTGACGAACCGCCGCAGCTTGTATTCCACCTGCTGCTGTGGTGGACCGTCCGGAGTGGACAGTGGGTGGTAGATCAACGAGTGCGCCGCAGCGACCTGGTCCTCGGGCAACGCAACAAGAGGACGCAGGGAACCCGAAGCGTGCGCGCCCGCGAGGTCGCCGTAGACGAACGCGCCGATCATGTAGTTGTGCGGCACGCAGGCGAGGTCGCCCGCCGCGTACAGGCCCGGGACCGTCGTCGCGCCGTTCTCGTCCACCCAGACGCCGGACGCCGAATGCCCGCCGCACAGGCCGATCTCCGAGATGTGCATCTCGACGTCGTGCGTGCGGTAGTCGTGGCCGCGGGTGGCGTGGAACGTCCCGCGCGTCGGCCGTTCGGTCGTGTGCAGGATGTTCTCCAGGGCGCCGAGCGTCTCCTCCGGCAGGTGCGTCAGCCTGAGGTAGATCGGCCCGCGCGCCGACGAGATCTCGCGCGCGACCTCGGCCATCATCTGCCCGGACCAGTAGTCGCAGTCGACGAACCGATCGCCCGCCGCGTTGACCTGGTAGCCACCGAACGGGTTGGCGACATAAGCGCAGGCCGGGCCGTTGTAGTCCTTGATCAGCGGGTTGATCTGGAAGCACTCGATCCCGGACAGCTCCGCGCCCGCGTGGTAGGCCATCGCGTAGCCGTCGCCGGCGTTCGTCGGGTTCTCGTAGGTGCCGTAGAGGTAGCCGCTCGACGGCAGGCCCAACCGTCCACAAGGGCCGGTCGCCAGGATCACCGCCGACGCCGACACCGTGACGAACTCGCCGGTCCGCGTGTTGAACCCGGCCGCGCCGACGGCCCGCCCGCCGGAGGTCAGCACCCGCACCGGCATCACGCGGTTCTCGATCGTGATGCGCTCGCGCATGTGCTTGGCCCGCAGCACGCGGTAGAGCACCTTCTTGATGTCCTTGCCCTCCGGCATCGGCAGCACGTAGCTGCCGGACCGGTGCACGCGCCGCACGGCGTACTCGCCGTACTCGTCCTTTTCGAACTTGACGCCGTACTTCTCCAGCCGCTGCACCATGGCGAACCCGCGGCGCGCGGTCTGGTACACAGTGGACTGGTTGACCACGCCGTCGTTGGCGCGGGTGATCTCGGCGACGTAGTCCTCCGGCGTCGCCTTGCCCGGGATGACCGCGTTGTTGACGCCGTCCATGCCCATCGCGAGCGCGCCCGAGTGCCGGACGTGCGCCTTCTCCAGCAGCAGCACGTTCGCGCCGTTCTCGGCGGCGGTCAGCGCGGCCATCGTCCCGGCGGTCCCGCCGCCGATGACCAGGACGTCGGTCTCGAAGTGCGTCCGCGTGGACACCGGGGGAGCTTCGAACGTCATGCCGCCACCAGCCCGTCCAGGACTTCGGCGCGCTCGGCCGCCACGGCGGGCTCGGTCGTCCGCGGCCGCGACGACTCGACGACCTTGGCCAGCCGCCCGTCGCGGGTCAGCACCGCGACGCGGTCGGCGAGGAACAGGGCCTCGTCGACGTCGTGGGTCACGAACACCACCGTCGTCGGCCGCTTGCGCCACACCTCCACGAGCAGGCGCTGCATGGCCGTGCGGGTCTGGGCGTCCAGCGCGCCGAACGGCTCGTCGGCCAGGATCACCCGCGGAGCCCCGGCGAGGGTGCGGGCGAGCTGGACGCGCTGCCGCATGCCGCCGGACAGCTCGCGCGGCAGGTGGTCCTCGTACCCGGCCAGCCCGACCTGGTCCAGCCACGACTCGGCCTCCACCCGCCGCCGCGCCCGCGGGACGCGCCGGATGGACAAGGGCAGCTCGACGTTGCGGCGCACCGAACGCCACGGCAGCAGCCCGTCGTCCTGGAACACCAGCGCGCGCTCGGCGGACGTGCCGGTCACCGCCACACCGGCGGACAGGACCCGCCCGGACGACGCCGGGAGCAGGCCCGCCAGAGTCCGCAGCAGTGTCGACTTGCCGCACCCGGACGGCCCGGTGACGGCCAGGATCTCGGCGTCGGCGACGTCGAGGTCGATGCCGGACAGCACCGCCCGCTGTCCGTAGTGGACGGTCAGATTCTCGATGCGGAGGCTCATGCGTTCTCCCCTCGGGGCAGCCAGCGGGTGGCGCGGCGGCCGAGCAGTTCGACGGCGGCCGAGGTGACCCAGCCGAGCAGGCCGATGGTGAGCATCCCGACGATCACGCCGGGGTAGTCGACGACGGTGTAGGCCTGCCAGGTCCGGTAGCCGACGCCGAACTCGCCGGAGATCATCTCCGCCGAGATCACGCAGATCCACGAAACGCCCATGCCGACGGACAACCCGCCGAACACGCCGGGCAGCGCGCCCGGCAGCACGACGTTCCACAGCACCCGCCGTCGCGAGCCGCCCATCGTGCGGATCGCGTCCTCCCAGACCACCGGCAGCGCGCGCACCGCGTGCCGCGTCGAGACCACGACCGGGAAGAACGCGGCGACGAAGGTGATGAACACGATGCCCTGCTCGTTGCTGGGGAACAGCAGGATGGCGATCGGGACCATCGCGATGGCCGGGATCGGCCGCAGCACTTCCAGCAGCGGCTGCACGACGTCGGACGTGCCGCGGGAGCGCGCGATCGCCGTGCCGAGGCCGATCCCGAGCACCGAGGCCAGCGCGAACCCGGTGACGATCCGGCGCAGGCTGTCCAGGAGGTCCTGGTAGTAGACGGCGGTGCCGAGCTGGTAGCCGAGGTCGCGGGCGACTTCGACCGGGGTGGGCAGGCGGTCGAAGTGCAGCCACAGGTCGACGTCGAACGCGGTCAGCAGCTCCCAGACGACCAGGGCGGCGACGATGCTGCCCGCGCGGACGGCGAGCCGGCTGAACCGGCGTCTCGGGGGTGCCGGTGGGGTGACGACGGTGGCGGGTTCGTGGTCGAGGGTCTGGGTCATCGGGACTCCTCCACGGCTTGCGCGTAGCTGACGATCGAGCCGGGGTGCCCGGCGAGGTGGGCGCGGGCGCCGTCTTCGGTCGTGAAGGGCAGCAGCGCGCCGCCCGCGTCGCGCACCCAGACGGCCTTGTCGGCGAACCAGCGAGTGCCCGTGGCCGCGTCCGGGACGTAGGCCGCGCGGACCGGCTTCGCCGCGTGGGCCACGGCTTTGAGCAGGCACGACGGCGTGGCGGCCGGGTGCGTCGCGGTCTCGCCGGACAGCCACAGCTCACCGGCGGTGCGCGGATCGGTGACGGGCCGCGAGCACGTCGTGTCGAAGCCCGTCACCGGGGCTGGATTGTCCAAAGAGGACGCGGCCGTGTCGTACGCCGGGCCGTAGATCTCCCGGAGGTACCGGTCGTCGACGAACGCGCCGAGGTCGAGCCGCTTGATGTTGCCGATCGAACGCAGGAAGGGCGCGTCGGTCTCCAGGGCGCTGATCAGCGGCCGCTTGAGCGGCAGGTCGAAGGTGACCATGCCGCCCGCGCCGTTGTAGAGGTAGACGACCTCGGGTGGCAGCTTGGTGGCGGAAGCGACCTTCAGCGCCGCGTCCATCGGGTGCTGGTGCAGGTAGTCCGTCGCGTCGCGTTGCGCGCGCAGGAACGCCGTGACGACGTCGTGGTGACTGTCCGCATAGGACTCCCGGACGACGACGCCGTGCCAGGTCGGCAGGTTCAGCGCCGAGCCGTCGTAGAGCAGCCGGGCCTGGTTCGCGAACACGAGCTGGCCCGGCCAGGCGACGAACTGCCCGAGCGCGTCGACCGACCCGGACAGCAGCCCGGACGCGCCGACCGCGGGCGCCTGGTTCTGCAGGTGGACGTCGTCGGGCCCGATGCCGATGTTCTGCAGCGCGTGCACGGTGGTGCCGTGCCCGGCCGAGCCGATGCTGGCCGAGATCTTCTTCCCGCGCAGGTCGGCCAGGGTGTGGGCCGGCGAGTTCGGCGGCACGACGACCATGTTGAGCGCGCCGAGCAGGTTGTAGCCGGTGGCGGCGACGAGCTTGGTACGGCCGTCGCCGAACTCCTGCGTGCGGGAGCCGTTGATGAGCAGCGGGTAGTCGCCCATCGAGCCGATGTCGATCTTCCCGGCCACCATCTGCGCGGTGATCGGCGCGCCGGTCGAGTAGTCCTGCCAGGTGACGTGATAGCGCTTCCCGTCCCGTTTGCCCAGGTCGGCGAGGCGCTGCTCGAAGTACCCCAGCGATCGCAGCAGCGTGCCCGCGGTGACGGTGTTGATCGTCTTCGACTGGTACCCGATGACGACGTCGACATCGCCGGACGTCGACGCGTTCGCGGCGCAGCCCGCGGCCAGCAGCGCGGCGGCGAGCAGGATCCGGACGGCTTTCACCGCAGCAGGTACGGCATGTTGATGGTCACCGCGCCGGTCGGGCAGCGCGCCGCGCACGGCCCGCAGTACCAGCACTCGTCGACGTGCATGTACGCCTTGTCGGTGTCCGGGTCGATGGCCAGCGAGTCGAGCGGGCACATGTCGACGCACAGCCGGCAGCCGTCGAGGCACTTGGACTCGTCGATCGTCACCGGGACGTCGACCCGGCTCGGGACGAGGGGCATGGCGGTCTCCTTCAGGAACGGTCGAGGCGGGCGCGCATGGTGAGGCGGTCGCCGCGCAGGCGGATGTACTCGAGGTCGACGGGCCGTCCGTCGGCGAAGTGCGTGAGGCGTTCCCACCGCAGCAGCGCCGCGCCCGGCGGAACCTGCAGGACCGCGGCGGTTTCCGGGTCGGCGTTGAGGGCTTCGACGTCGATGTCCGCGTAGCCCAGCCGCTGCCCGGACGTCTCTTCGATGAGCGCGAAGACGTCCCGGCCGGCGAGGTCGTGCTCCAGCAGCGGCTTGCCGATCTCCGGCAGCAGGTAGGTGAGGTCGAGCGACAGCGGGACGCCGTCGAGGCGCCGCAGCCGTTCGAGGTAGACGACTTCGGAGCGCTCGGGCACGCCGA
This sequence comes from Amycolatopsis sp. NPDC003861, assembly GCF_053605405.1. Taxonomy (NCBI): domain Bacteria; kingdom Bacillati; phylum Actinomycetota; class Actinomycetes; order Pseudonocardiales; family Pseudonocardiaceae; genus Amycolatopsis; species Amycolatopsis sp. NPDC003861. The sequence continues at coordinate 7,255 of NZ_JBSGJD010000156.1, read as the reverse complement.
GCCGCTGCGCCACCACGGCGGGGGCGGGCACCAGGTCCGCCGTCCGGACGTCGTTGGTCACCTCGCCGTGTTCGCGCAGCACCTCGGCGAGGCCGGCCAGCCGGTTGAGCCCGTGCGGGTACTTGTGGCCGACGACGACCGTGCCGACACCGGGCTGGCGGGCGATCAGGCCGTCGTCGCGCAGGAGCGCGAGGGCCTCCCGCACGGTGTTGCGGGTCGCGGAGAACTCCACCGTGAGGTCCTCCTCGCACGGCAGCGCCTCCTCGGCCAGCACCTGACGACGCAGCAGGTCGGCGACCTGCCGGGCGCTGTCGGACCTCGTCCGCCGGGGTGTGGTGGGCATGGCGGCGAGGATGGCCAGCGGACGTTAACACCGTGTTACGCCACTTTTCGCGTCGGCCGCGGCGCTCTGAACTGCGGAAACGGCTGTCCAGAGCGGACTTCCGCCGCTCACTATCTGGGACGTCCGAGGGCGCCCGCCGCGGGTGCGGTGCGCGGTGAAATCGTGGACCCTGATTCGTACGCCGGGAGAAGGAGTGAAATGGGAAAGGTCACGGCCACCGCGGAGCGCACCATCGACGCCCCGGCCGACAAGGTCCGCGCGCTCGTCGCCGACTACGCCGAGACGCGGCCGAAGCTGCTCACCGAGCACTACCGCGACTACCAGGTCACCGAGGGCGGTGTCGGCGCCGGGACCAAGGCCGGCTGGAAGCTGCAGGCGACCTCCAAGCGCGTCCGCGACGTCAAGGCGACGGTCACCGAGCCGCGGCCGGGGACGCTGGTCGAGACCGACGCGAACTCCAGCATGGTCACCACGTGGACGGTCACCGAAGCGGGTGAACGCAGCGTCGTGAAGATCGAGACCACCTGGGACGGGGCCGGTGGCATCGGCGGCTTCTTCGAGAAGACGTTCGCGCCCGGCGGGCTCAAGAAGATCTACGACGGCGTGCTGGAGAAGCTCGCCGAGATCGTGTGACGCCTCACAATCGGAATCTGCGCCCCGGTTAGCTGGTTACATCGGGTGGAATCCGGGGCGACTGCCCCGCTTCGAGACTTGGAGGAGATCCGACGATGACCACGGCGACCGAAATCCGGCTGGCTTCGCGTCCGGAAGGCGTGCCGACGCACGACAACTTCGAGATCGTCGACACCGAGGTGCCGACGCCGGGCGACGGCCAGATCCTGGTGCGCAACCTGGTGATGAGCGTCGACCCGGCGATGCGCGGCCGGATGAAGGACGTGAAGTCCTACGCGCCGCCGTTCCAGGTCGGCGAGGTCATGTCCGGCGGCGCGGTCGGCGAGGTCGTCGAGTCGAACGTCGACGACGTCAAGGTGGGCGACCACGTCCTGCACCAGGCCGGCTGGCGCACCCACGCCGTGCTCGACGCGGGCCGGTACGTCAAGGTCGACGGGGCCGCGGCGCCGCTGTCGACGTACCTCGGCGTGCTCGGCATGCCGGGCCTCACCGCGTACGCGGGCCTGCTGGAGTCGGCCGAGTTCAAGCCGGGCGACACCGTGTTCGTCTCCGGCGCGGCCGGAGCGGTCGGCTCGCTGGTCGGGCAGCTCGCGAAGCTGAAGGGCGCCAAGCGCGTCATCGGCTCGGCGGGCTCGGCGGAGAAGGTCCGGCACCTGATCGACGACCTCGGCTTCGACGCCGCCTTCAACTACAAGGACGGCCCGGTCGCCGAGCAGCTGCACCAGGCGGCGCCGGAGGGCATCGACGTCTACTTCGACAACGTCGGCGGCGAGCACCTCGAAGCCGCGATCGACGCGATCACCCTGCACGGCCGGATCGCCATCTGCGGGATGATCTCCACGTACAACGCGACCGAGCCGACGCCGGCGCCGCGCAACCTCGCGCAGGTCATCGCCAAGCGGCTCACCATCCGCGGCCTGCTGGTGATCGACCACTGGCACCTGCAGCAGCAGTTCGTCACCGAGGTCGCGCCGCTGGTGAGCTCCGGCGAGATCAAGTACTCGGAGACCTTCGTCGACGGCATCCGCAACGCGCCCGAGGCGTTCCTCGGCCTGCTGTCGGGCGCCAACACCGGCAAGATGCTGGTCCGGATCGCCGACTAGAGCAGTTCGGCCAGCTCCGGCAGCGTCGACGCGGTGTAGGTGGGCGCGGGCGAACCGGGCAGCGGGTGGACGCCGGGACGGGTGAGCAACGCCGTCCCGAGCCCCGCCGCCTGGGCGCCCGCGATGTCCCAGTCGTGCGCGGCGATCATGACCGCGTGCTGCCCGGGGTAGGCGGCCGTGACCTGGCGGTACGGCTCCGGCGCCGGCTTGAGCCGGCCCACCTGCTCGGCCGAGAAGATCCGGTCGAGCAGCGGCGCCAGCCCGGCGTTCTGCAGCTGCGCCTCGGCGGTGGCGAGCGGCGAGTTCGTCAGCGCGACGACGGTGTGGCCCCGCTCGCGCAGCCGCACCAGGCCCGGCTCGACGTCCGGGTGGGCCGGGAGGCTGCGCAGCCCGGCGCCGACCCGCGCGAGGTCGACCTCCCGCCCGTGCCGGGCCGTGACCTCGATCGCGGCGTCACCGGCGATGCCCGCGAAGTCGCGGTAGCCGCCGGTCGCCGTCACGGTCAGGACGGTGTGGATGGCCAGCCCGAACCACTCGCGCCGCAGCTCGGGCCCGCCGATCAGGGGATCCATCGCGGCCAGGTCGAGCAGGGTCTCGTTGACGTCGAAGACGCACAGCATCCGATCAGTATTGCTGGTTCAGGGCCCGTTCGTTGAGCCGCTCGTCCAGTTCTCCGGCCGCGATCGGCAGGGACAGCTGGTCGCGCATGATGGTGCCCATCGACGGCAGCGTCGAACGGTCCGGCCAGGTCTCCGGCTGCCACAGCGAAGACCGCAGGAACGCCTTCGCGCAGTGCATGTACAGCTCTTCGACCTCGACGACCACCGCGAGCTTCGGCCGTTTCCCCTGGACGACCAGCTCGTCGAAGAACGGCTCGTCCGCCACCAGCCTCGCGCGGCCGTTGACCCGGAGCGTCTCGTTCATGCCCGGGATCAGGAACAGCAGTCCGGCGTGCGGGTTGTCGACGATGTTCCGGAAGCTGTCGATCAGCTTGTTGCCCGGCCGGTCCGCGAGGGCCAGCGTCCGGTCGTCGAGCACCAGCACCGAACCCGCCGGGTCGCCGCGCGGGGAGACGTCGCAGCTGCCGTCCGGCGCCGACGTGGCCAGCAGCACGAACGGCGAGTGCGCGATCAGGGTGCGCGCGTGCTCGTCGATCCGGTCGATGACCTTTTGCTGCGTCAGCTCGGCGGCCTCGCCGATCACTTCGCGCAGTGCCTCGTGTGAGTCGATGATCCCCATGCGCCCAAGCTAGCGCGCACCACCGACGATCCGGCCCACGATGGCGGCGCGCGCGGCCTCCTCGGACTTGCGCACCACCAGGTCCGTCGAATAGCCGTGCTTCACGAAGACGCCGTCGAGCTGGAACGTGCCGTAGCCGTGCGCCTGGGTGAACAGCTGCTCCATCAGTTCCAGCGCGGTCGCCGGGTCCGGGGCGACGGCCAGGCAGCGCAGCAGGAACTCGTCGGTCAGCCGCCGGGTCTGCTCGTGGAGGCCGGTGTGCTGCGGGCCGTGGAGGCCGTCGGCGTAGATCACGTTCATCCCGGCCCGGCGCTCGATGACGTACCGCGTGTACGCGCCCGCCGCCGCGGCCAGGGCTTCCACCGGGTCTTCGTGCTCGCCGGCCGCCGCGGTGACGCGGTCGGCGAGCTGGCAGGCGACGTTGCCCGCGACCTCGGCCAGCAGGCTCTCGCGGGAAGCGAAGTGCCGGTAGGGCGCGCCGGGGCTGACCTTCGCCCGCCGCGCGACCTCCGCGACCGAGAACCCCGCCCAGCCCTGCTCGGCGATCAGGTCGAGCGAGACGCGCACGAGCTCGCCGCGGAGGTCGCCGTGGTGGTACTTGCCGCCCATGACCCGGATCACATCTCCCGTTCGAAATATGTAAGAGCCCTCTTACGTAGAGGTGTAAGAGACCTCTTACGAGGACGACGGTACTTGAACTTGGAGGGTTCCATGAGCACGACCACGCACGCCATCGCCGCTCCGGCGCCGGGCGCGCCGCTGGCGCCGACCACGATCGAGCGCCGTGACCTGCGTCCCGACGACGTGCTGATCGACATCGCCTACGCCGGCATCTGCCACAGCGACATCCACCAGGCCAAGGAGGACTGGGGCCAGGCGATCTTCCCGATGGTCCCGGGCCACGAGATCGCCGGCGTGGTCGCCGCGGTCGGTTCGGACGTCACGAAGTACCAGGTCGGCGACCGCGTCGGCGTCGGCTGCATGGTCGACTCCTGCGGCGAGTGCGAGTACTGCCGGGCCGGCACCGAGCAGTTCTGCGTCAAGGGCAACGTCCAGACCTACAACGGCGTCGGCTTCGACGGCGAGAACACCTACGGCGGCTACAGCAACCAGATCGTGGTGAAGGACGCCTTCGTCTGCCGCATCCCCGAGGGCATCGACCTCGACGTCGCCGCGCCGCTGCTGTGCGCGGGCATCACCACCTACTCGCCGCTGCACCACTGGGGTGCCGGCCCGGGCAAGAAGGTCGCCGTGATCGGCCTCGGCGGGCTCGGCCACATGGGCGTCAAGATCGCCGCCGCCATGGGCGCCGAGGTGACCGTGCTGAGCCAGAGCCTCAAGAAGCAGGAAGACGGCCTGAAACTCGGCGCGTCCGAGTACTACGCGACCAGCGACGAGGCGACCTTCGACACGCTCAAGGGCAAGTTCGACATCATCCTCAACACCGTGTCGGCCAAGCTGCCGGTGGACGCCTACCTCGGCCTGCTGCGGGTCGGCGGCGCGATGGTGAACGTCGGCGCGCCGGGCGAGCCGCTGGCCTACAACGCCTTCTCGCTGCTCGGCGGCAACAAAGTGCTGGCCGGCTCGATGATCGGCGGCATCGCCGAAACCCAGGAGATGCTGGACTTCTGCGCGGAGCACGGCATCGGCGCGGAGATCGAGACGATCTCGGCCGACAAGGTCAACGAGGCCTACGAGCGCGTCGAGAACTCTGACGTCCGCTACCGGTTCGTCATCGACGCGTCGACGATCGGCGCGTGACGCGCGGGCACGGCAACCGGATCAGAACACCACGGTCCGGTTACCGTGCACCAGCACGCGGTTCTCCAGGTGCCACCGGAGGCCGCGCGCCAGCGTGACCTTCTCGATGTCGCGGCCCTTGCGGACCATGTCCTCGACCGAGTCGCCGTGGTCGACGCGGATCACGTCCTGCTCGATGATCGGGCCCGCGTCGAGGTCCGCCGTCACGTAGTGGCAGGTCGCGCCGACCAGCTTCACGCCGCGGGTGTGCGCCTGGTGGTACGGCTTCGCGCCGATGAACGACGGCAGGAAGCTGTGGTGGATGTTGATCGCCCGGCCGGCCCACTCGCGGCACAGGTCCGCGGGCAGGATCTGCATGAACCGGGCCAGCACCACCGCGTGCGGGTCGTGCTCGTCGACCAGCTTGCGGACCTGCTCGAACGCTTCTGGTTTACCGCCGGCCGGGAACGGCACGTGGTGGAACGGGATGCCGTGCGCGCGGGTGATGTCGGCCAGCGAGTCGTGGTTGCCGATCACCGCGGCGATGTCGACCTCGAGCTCCCCGGAGGCGACCCGGCCGAGCAGGTCGTACAGGCAGTGCCCGGCCTTGGAGACGAGGATCACCGCGCGCCGCCGCTCGCCGGTGTCGCTGACCTGCCAGCTCGACTCGGCCGACAGCTCCGCGGCCACCTCGCCGAACCGGGCGCGCAGCTCGGCGGCGTCGAACGGCAGCGAATCGGCCCGGACCACCTGGCGGGTGAAGAACCAGCCCGTGTCCGGGTCGGTGTGGTACGCCGCCTCGACGATCCAGCCGCCGTGCTCGGCGAGGAACCCGGAGATCCGGGCGATGATGCCGGTGCGGTCGGGACAGCCGAAGGTGATGACGTAGCGGCGTTCGGGAGCGGTCACCCGGGCATTCTCCCCCGCGCTGATCAGACGGCCGGGAGCCGGTCCCCGCTGATCTCCGCCCGGTGCGGCCGGCCCCACACCGCCCGGTAGACGTCGTCGGCGTCGCCGGTCACCTCGGTCGCCGGGGCGCCGACCGTCCACGTCCGCTCCGGCGTCGTGATCCGCACGTTGACGTCGAAGCCGCGACGTGGGACGACGAAGGTCAGGAACTCGTCGATGCCGTCGTTGGCGAACTCGGCGGAGAAGCGGGTCTGCACCGGGTCCGGGAGGGCGGATTCGGCGTCGAGGCGGTGGATCGCGGTTTCGTGGGCCATCCGGCGGGTCCACGGCGTGTCCGGGTTGCGCGCCAGCGCTTCGCGCAGAGCCAGGCGCCGGCCGTCCCACCACCCGAGGACGTCTTCCCAGTCCGTCGGCGGCTCGGGGCGTGGCGGCCGGCCCATCGCCAGGCTGGTGATGGTGTCGTGCACGAGCGCGATGTGCGTCACCAGGTCATGGACAGTCCACTTCGGACAGTTCGGCACCGGGGCCGGCGGCCCGGCCGTCAGCGCCGCCCGCTTCAGCGCGTCGGCGTGGACGTCGATCGCTTCGAGCATGGGCCGACCGTAGCCGCCTCCCGGCCTCGATGGCGAACACCAAGCCCAGGCCGAGGCTGAACGACAGCAGTAGGCCCTTGGCCGGTTCGTCGGCGAAGGCGGCTCCGCCCGCGAGGCCGATCAGCACGCTGTACACCGCCCAGATCGCCGCGCCGGCGGCGTCGAGCGGCACGAACCGGCGCAGCGGGTAGCCGAGGCTGCCGTTGGCCAGCGCGCTGGCGACCCGCCCGCCCGGCAGGTACCGGGCCGCGATGATCAGCAGCCCGCCGTTGCGCCGCACCTGGTCGCGGGCCCATTCGTAACGACGGCGGCCGTCGGGCCCGCGCTGCAGCCGCGCGATGGCCTGCGGCCCGGCGGCGCGGCCGACGGCGTACCCGAGGCAGTCGCCCGCCCACGCGCCCCCGGCCGCCACCGCGGCGAGCAGGACGAGCGGCCCGGGGTCTGATCCGAGCAGGACGGCGACGGTGACGACCGTGGTCTCGCTGGGCATGAACGGCAGCAGCGCGTCCAATCCGGACACGGCGAAGACGAGCACCCACAGCCACGGCGAGCCGAGCGTGCCCCGCAGCACCTCGGTGACCTGCCCCAGGAGTTCCACGGCTCAATGGTGATCACCGCAGGTCACTTCGGGGTGACGCAGCGGGGGTGGCCCGGTGAACAAGCGCCCCAATGTGGCGTTCGGTGCGTCAGACGCA
>NZ_JBSGJD010000155.1:0-23577 GCF_053605405.1 Amycolatopsis sp. NPDC003861 | reverse complement strand
TCCAACGCACCCAATGTGGCGTTCGGTGCGTCCAACGCACCCAACGCCACATTGGGGCGCTGGGAGACTCAGCTCAGGAACTTGCGCAGTACCTCGGTGACCTGGCGGATCTCCGCCGTCCGGACGTTCTCCTGCTTCGTGTGCGCCAGGGTCGGGTTGCCCGGGCCGAAGTTCACCGCCGGCATGCCGCGCGCCGCGAAGCGGGCCACGTCCGTCCAGCCGAGCTTGGCTGCCGCGCGGCCGCCCGCCGCCGCCACCAGTTCCGCCGCCGCCGGGGCCGACAGGCCCGGCAGCGCTCCCGGCGACAGGTCCACAACGGACAGTTCGAACCCGGCGAACACCTCGCGCAGGTGCCGCTCGGCCGCCGCCGCGTCGCGGTCGGGGGCGAAGCGGTGGTTCACCGTCAGCACGGCCGCGTCCGGGACCACGTTGCCCGCGACGCCGCCGCTGATCGACGTCGCCTGGAGGCCTTCGCGGTAGGTCAGGCCGTCGATGTCGACGATCCGCGGCGTGTACTCCCCCAGCCGCCGCAGCGGCTCGGCCAGCGCGTGGATCGCGTTCTCGCCCATCCACGCCCGCGCGGTGTGCGCCCGCTTGCCCGAAAGCCGCAGCTCGACGCGCATGGTGCCCTGGCAGCCGGCCTCGATCACGCCGTTCGACGGCTCGCCGACGATCGCCAGGTCGCCGGCCAGCCATTCCGGCAGCTCCCGCTCGATCCGGCCCAAGCCGTTCTTGACCGCTTCGACCTCTTCGTTGTCGTAGAAGACGAAGGTGACGTCGTGCTTCGGCGAAGGCAGCGTCGCCGCCAGGTGCAGGAAGACCGCGTCGCCGCCCTTCATGTCGACCGTGCCGAGGCCGTGCAGGATCTCCTCGTCGCCGGAGCCTTCGCGCCGCGACGGGAGGTTGCCGTTCTCCGGCACGGTGTCCAGGTGCCCGGCGAGCACGACCCGCGACTCGCGGCCCAGGTTGGTCCGCGCGAGGACGGCGTCGCCGTTGCGGACGACCTCGAGGTGCGGGGCCTGCGTCCGCAGCGCGTCCTGGACCGCCGTCGCGATCTCCGCCTCGGCGCCGGACACGCTGAAGATGTCCACCAGCGCTGCGGTCAGGTCCACCGGATCGGCGTGCAGATCGAGGCTCATGACCCGCACGCTACCGTGGGGGTGTGCGTAGGTTCGGAGTCGCCGTCGGCGGCGCGGTGCTGGTCCTGGTCCTTTCGGGCTGCGGGAAAGAGGCCGGTCCGACGCCCCCGCGCCAAGGCGGCGAGCCCGGTCCGGACGCGCTGCCGACCAAGCTCGACGCGCTGACCGTCGACCAGTGCTACGCGAGCCCGCGCACCCAGCTGCCGAAGGGCTGTGAGAAGTACGTCACCGAGGTCGGCAACGTGCCGGGCGCGGCCCGCAAGCGCGCGGACGACCGCGACCCGCAGCTGACCGCCGAGGCCGGCAAGCTGGACCAGGCGGTCGGGGAGTTCCGGAGCGCGGGCTGCACGACCGTCCCGGCCGCGGGCGGTCCGTGTTCGCAGGCGCTGGTCGACATCGCCGCCGCCCTTTCGGGCCTGAAGAAGCAGGTAGACGCGCGGCCCACGAGTGGTTGATCCGCGTCACTCGACTACCGTGTCGGGCGTGAGTGAGCAGAGCCCGAACCCCGAAACGACCGGCGCCAGCGGCGTCGGGCTGGCCACCGTCACGACCGACGGGACGGTCCTCGACACCTGGTACCCGCACCCCAAGCTGGTCGAGGGGGGCACCCCCGGCACCGAGCGCCTGAGCGCCGAAGAGGCCGCCGAAGTGCTCGGCGAGGCCGCCGCGGCGCTGCTCGGCCCGGACACCGACCGCGGCGTCGAGGTCGTCGCCGTGCGCACCACGATCGGCAAGCTGGCCGACGCGCCCGCGGACACCCACGACATGTACCTGCGGCTGCACCTGCTCTCGCACCGCCTGGTCCGGCCGCACGGCCAGAACCTGGACGGCATGTTCGGCCTGCTGGCCAACGTCGTCTGGACCAACCACGGCCCGTGCCCGGTCGAAGGCTTCGAGACCACCCGGCTGCGGTTGCGGGCCCGCGGTCCGGTGACCGTCTACAGCGTCGACAAGTTCCCGCGGATGGTCGACTACGTCCTGCCGTCGGGCGTCCGGATCGGCGACGCCGACCGGGTCCGGCTCGGCGCGCACCTCGCGTCCGGCACGACCGTGATGCACGAGGGTTTCGTCAACTTCAACGCCGGCACGCTCGGCGCGTCGATGGTCGAGGGCCGGATCTCGGCCGGTGTCGTGGTGGGCGACGGCTCGGACGTCGGCGGCGGCGCGTCGATCATGGGCACGCTGTCGGGCGGCGGCAAGGAGACGATCTCGCTGGGCGAGCGCTGCCTGATCGGCGCGAACGGCGGCGTCGGGATCTCGCTGGGCGACGACACGGTCGTCGAGGCGGGCCTGTACGTGACGGCGGGCACGAAGGTCGTCGTCGAGGGCAAGGTCGTCAAGGCCCGCGAGCTCAACGGCATCTCGGGCGCGGTGTTCCGCCGCAACTCGGGCACCGGCGCGGTCGAGGTCGTGCCGCGCACCGGCTCCGGTGTCGAGCTGAACGCGGCGCTGCACGCCAACGACTGAAGTCGATCGTTCACCTACTATTCATGAGGTGACCACCGAATCGTTGCGTCGCACCCCGGCCGAGCTGGGCTTGCCGGACGCGCCCGTCGAAGCGCGTCCGGCCGACCCGGCCGCCCACCACGTGCGGGCCAAGCTCGACCGCGAAATCCGCGCGCTGCTCGCGCACGAACCGGGCACGCGCTCGGGCGCCGATCCGGAGGACCTGCACCAGATGCGCGTCGCGCTGCGGCGGATGCGCAGCGTGCTGAAGCTGTCCGGCGAGCTGGTCGGTGACGGCGCCGAGCCGGTGCGCGCCGAGCTGGGCTGGCTGGGCCAGTCCCTCGGCGAGGTACGCGACTACGACGTGCTGATCGGGCACCTGCGCGAGGTCATCGCGGACTTCGAGGTCCGCGACCAGGCCCCCGGCCGCCGTCTCGTGTCGAAGTTCGTCACCGAGCGGGCCACCGCGAAGCGGCGCCTGACGCGGGCACTGTCGAGTGCCCGGTACTCGACGTTGCTGCGCGAGGTGAGCCTGCTGACGCGTGCGGAGACCGTCGCGCCGTCCGACCGGCCGCACGACCTGATCGCGGGCTTGGCGAAGCCGCACCGGAAGCTGACGAAGGCGGTCGGTGCGCTGCCCGCGGACCCGCCGGACGACGACCTGCACGCGCTGCGCATCCACGGCAAGAAGCTGCGTTACGCGGCCGAGCTGGCCCAGACGTCGGCGAAGAAGAAGCAGGCGGCGAAGATCAAAAGGCTGCTGAAGGCGACGAAGGACTTCCAGACGGTGCTGGGCGACCACCAGGACGCGGTGCTCGCGGCCGAGAGGATGCGTTCGGTCCTGGAGTCGGCGGACGGCCCGATGGGCTTCGTCGCGGGCCGCATCGCCGAGCGCGAGCTGGCCCGCCGAGCCGAGGCCCGCGCGGCGTGGCGCGCTTCCTGGGCGGCGGTCGACGCCGCCGCCAAGGCCCTCCACGCCTGACCGCGCCCCGCCCGCCAGCCCCAAGCTCGGCGAGCCGGCCCGTCAGGACATCGACCAGACGTAACCGTCCGGGCGGATGAGCACCCGGCGGCCCGCCGAAGCCCCGTACGCCGCGTACGCGTGGCCGCCCTCGTCGACCAGGTCTGTTCCCGTCGCCGCGCTCCCCGGCGGCAGGATCCGGTACCCCGGCGTCTCGCCCTCGCCGAAGAGCAGCTCGGTCGCGTGCGGGCCGCGGAACAGCTCGAACAGCCGCACGCGCTTGCCGTTCGCGGCCACCAGGGGCGCGTCCGGCGCCCGGTCGCCCGGCCGCAGCTCCCCGGTCCCCGCCGGGGACAGCGGACCGCCCCGGTAGGTGATGTCGAGCTGCTGCGTGTCCTCCCCGCGCCGGTGGGCGTCCTCGTCGCCGTCGACGTACTTCTGCAGCAGGCCCGCCGACACCCCCAGCACCCGGGCCGCCACCGTGCGCCGCTCGATCTCGTAGCTGTCCAGCAGCTCCGGTGACCCGTCCGCGAGCTTCCAGCCGAGGTTGTAGCCGTCCTGGATGCCGGTGTTCAGGCCCTGCCCGCCCGTCGGCGGGTGGACGTGCGCCGCGTCGCCGGCCAGGAACACGCGGCCGTCGCGGAAGCTCGCCGCCAGCCGGATGTTCGGCCGCCACACCGTCGACCAGGCCAGGCCGGACAGCTTGACCGTGCCGCCGCTCAGCGCGTCGAGCCGGGCCTGGACCGCGGGCAGCGCCGTTTCGACGTCGGTCTCGCCGTCGCCGAGCGCGGCGCCGAACTGGAAGTGCGGCGTCCCCGGCAGCGGGCTGAACATCATGCCGCTCATCGGCTCGTCCGGCGTCGCGAACCAGTGGCCGAAGTTCCGGTCGAGGCCCTCGGCCACGACGTCGCCGAGCAGCATCCGGATGGACTCGTCGGTGGTGCCCTCGAACGCGATCCCCAGCGTCTTGCGCACGAAGCTCTTGCCGCCGTCGGCGCCGACCAGGTACTCCGCGCGGACCGTCTCCCCCGTGCTCAGGGTCGCCGTGACCCCGTCGTCGTCCTGCTCGAAGCCGGTCAGCGCGGTGTTCAGCTCGACGCGCACGCCGAACTCGGCCAGCCGGTCGCGCAGGATGCCCTCGGTCTGCGACTGGCCCAGGAACCAGCCGGTCGGATACGGCCGCGACGGCGTCGGCTCGACCGGGTCGAACATCATCCGCTCGCCGACCACCTCGCCGCCGAGGTGGATCTTCATCGGCACCGGGGCCATGCCCGCGGCCAGCACGGCGTCGAGCACCCCCAGGTCCTCGAACACCTCCAGCGTGCGCGGCTGCATCCCGTCGCCGCGCGAGCCGACGAAGTACGTCTCGGCCTTGTCGATGATCCGCACGGCGACGTCCCGCCGCGCCAGCTCGATGGCCAGCGTCAGCCCGGTCGGTCCCGCTCCGGCGATCAGCACCCGAGTGTCCATGTCACCCTCCCAGTGAATTTAAGTTCAGTGAATCTGGATTCAGAATGACGCTGCTAGCGTCCCGTGTCAAGGGAGGTGCCGATGACGGCGACGAGCCGCAAGGAAAAGGCCGCGGAGACCGAGGCCGCGCTCAAGGCCGCGGCCAAGCGCGTCTTCGCCCGGAAGGGCTACCTGAACACGAAGATCACCGACATCACCGCGGAGGCGGGCCGGGCCGCGGGGTCGTTCTACAACCACTTCGCGGGCAAGGAAGAGCTCCTGGAAGCGCTGATGGCCGACATCGCGGCCTCCGGCGACGAGAGCGCCGACAGCGAAGACCACCTGGCCGACTTCAGCGACCCCGCGGCCGTGCGCTGGCACGTCAAGCAGTACTGGGACTTCTACCGCGACAACGCGGCCACCATGCTGGCCCTGCGCCAGGCGGCGATGGTCAGCGAGTCGTTCGCGCGCACGGTGGCCCGGTTCGGCGCGTCCCAGGCGGCCGACCTCGACGACCACCTCGCGTACATCACCCGCGCCGGCATGCGCCTCCCGGCGGACCCGGACCGCTGCGGAATGCTGATCTACAACCTCGTCGACGCCTTCGCGGCGACGTGGTTGCACGACGCGCCGGCGGGCTGGACACCCCCGACCGACGAAGAGGCGATCGAACTGCTGACCCGGTTCGTCTACCGGGGCCTCACCGGCCGCGATTACTGAGTCAGCCGCTCCACGGCCGCGTCGATGCGCTCGTCCGTCGCGGTCAGCGCGACCCGGACGTGCTTGCCGCCCTTCGGGCCGTAGAACGTGCCGGGCGCGACCAGGATCCCGCGCTCGGCCAGCCAGCCGACCGTGGCCGAGGCGTCCTCGTCGCGCGTGGCCCAGAGGTAGAGCCCCGCTTCGGAGTGGTCGATGCGGAACCCGTTGTCCAGCAACGCCTTCCGCAGCACCAGCCGGCGGCGGGCGTACCGCTCGCGCTGGACGCGCAGCGCCTCGTCATCGGACAGCGCGGCGACCATCGCCTCCTGGACCGGGCGCGGCACGATCATGCCCGCGTGCTTGCGCACTTCGAGCAGCTGCTTGATCAGGCGCGGGTCGCCGGTCAGGAAGCCGGCGCGGTAGCTGGCCAGGTTGGCCGACTTCGACAGCGAGTGCACCGCGATCAGGCCGTCGGTCCGGCCGCCGCAGACGTCCGGGTGCAGGATCGACCGGGGGTCGGACTCCCAGCCCAGGGCCAGGTAGCACTCGTCGGACACCACGACGACGTCGCGCTCGCGGGCCCACTCGACGACCTTGCGCAGGTGCTCCACCGGCAGCACCTGGCCGGTCGGGTTGGACGGCGAGTTCAGCCAGATCATCGCCGGCTTCTGCGGGCCGAGCGCGACCGTGCTGTCGGCGCGCAGGAACGACGCGCCCGCCAGCAGCACGCCGACCTCGTACGTCGGGTACGCCAGCTCCGGGATGACGACGAGGTCGCCGGGGCCGAAACCGAGCAGGCGCGGCAGCCAGGCCACGGCCTCCTTGGACCCGATCGTCGGCAGCACGGCGTCCGGCTCGATGCCGTCGACACCGTGCCGCCGCGAAAGCGCTCCCCGTGCGGCTTCCCGCAAAGCCGGGATGCCGTGGGTCGTCGGGTACCCGGGGATCTCCGAGACGGACGCGAGCGCCGCGCGGATGCCGTCCGGGACCGGGTCGACCGGCGTGCCGATGGAGAGGTCGACGACCCCACCGGGATGCGCCTGGGCCGTGGCCTTGACCGCGGCGAGCGAATCCCAGGGGAAGTCGGGCAGTGCGATCCGGTTCATTCGCCCTGCGGGGGCAGCGCCTTGATGAAGGCCGGGTCGTGCGCGGTCTTGCCCACCTTGGACGCGCCGCCGGGCGAACCCAGCTCGTCGAAGAAGTCGACGTTCGCCTTGGTGTAGTCCGACCAGTTGTCCGGGACGTCGTCCTCGTAGTAGATCGCCTCGACCGGGCAGACCGGCTCGCAGGCGCCGCAGTCGACGCACTCGTCCGGGTGGATGTACAGCATCCGCTCGCCCTCGTAGATGCAGTCCACGGGGCACTCGTCGATACACGCCTTGTCGAGCACGTCGACGCAGGGCTCGGCGATCACGTAGGTCACTGCGCACTCCTGCTTTTCTCTGCAAACAGCCAGTCCGTGCCGACATTACGCGGCGTCGGCACCCGTTCGGTTGGTGAGGCAAGCCTTAGCCATACCCCGGGTATGGAGCTCACCTCTCCCGGCGGCGCGGGGGCGGGGTCGCCCGGGCGTCACCGGTGATGACGAAGCGCGGTTTGGGCGCCTCGTCTGTGTCACTTTCGGGCTTCTTCTCCCCCACGGCTCGGTTGAACCCTTCGGCGATCTCGTCGACCAGCTTCTCGTTGTGCCGCTCGTCCTTGCGCTGGATACCCACGGTCACCTCCTGCCGAAATCCGCTCCCGCGACTTTCACCGCCTCCGTCACAATCTAGCGGTGAACGCCGCCGAGAAGCTCGAAATCACGTGCAGCAAAGCATGGCCGCCCCTGGTGGAGGATCCCCTGGGTGAGTGGCGCCTGCGCTGGGCGGACGGCTTCACCGGCCGCGCCAACAGCGCACTGGCCGTGGGCGACCCGGTTCGCCCGCTCGGAGACGCCCTGCGCGCGGTGTGTGATTTCGCCCACGATCGGGGGATCACCCCGATGGTGCAGGTGGTCCGCGACAGCCCGAACGAACACGCCATCGCCGCGGCCGGCTGGCACCAGGCCACCGGCCACGGCGCCGGCCACGAGGTCGTGGTGCTCACCACGCCGCTGGGGCGAGGGCCCGCCATGCCGGGCGCCCAGGTCGGCGGGGAGCCCGCGGTCCCGGGAGTCAGGCTGGAGCCCGGGCCCGCCATGCCGGGCGCCCAGGTCGGCGGGGAGCCCGCGGTCCCGGGCGGCACTGTGGCCGAACGCCACATTGGGTGCGTTGGATGCACCGAACGCCACATTGGGTGCGTTGGACGCGCCGAACGCCACATTGGGTGCGTTGAATGCAGCGAGCAGCCCGCACCTCCCGCCCCCGTCGGCGACCACCCCGCCCCGGCGATCCCGGCCGTCACCATCGGCGACGAACCCGCCCCCGGCTGGTGGGCACTCGCCATGCGGCCCACCGAGGACTCCCCGGCCGCGCGGCAGGTCCTGAGCGGCGGGAAGATCGGCTACGGCGCCGCCCTGGTCGACGGGGTGCTCGCCGGGGTAGTCCGCGGGGCCCTGGTCGACGACTGGCTGCACGTCGGCCGCCTCGAAGTGGCCCCCGCCTTCCGCCGCCGCGGGCTGGCGTCCGCGCTGATGGGCGCGGTGCACGCGTGGGGCGTGGAACACGGGGCGGTCCACTCGGTGTTGCAGGTCGCGGAACGGAATTCGGGCGCGCTCGCGCTCTACGCGGGGCTCGGCTACGCCCCGCACCACAAATACCGGTACTGGGTGCCCGCACCCGGCTCGTGCGAGGATTCGACGTCGTGAAGATCGTGGTAGTGGTCGGCGGAGTGGGCGGGGCCCGCTTCCTGCTGGGTGTCAAGGCAGCGCTGGGCATGGCACCCGAGGGTGCCTCCGAGTCGGAGCACGAGGTGACGGCGCTGGTCAACACCGGCGACGACGTCTGGATGCACGGGCTGCGGATCTGTCCCGACCTGGACACCTGCATGTACACCCTGGGCGGCGGGATCGACTCCGAACGCGGCTGGGGGCACTCGGGCGAGACCTGGGTCGTCAAGGAGGAGCTGGCCGCCTACGGCGCCGACCCGGACTGGTTCGGGCTCGGCGACAAGGACATCGCCACCCACCTGATCCGGTCGCGGATGCTGCGCGCGGGCTACCCGCTCTCGGCCGTCACCGAGGCCCTGTGCGACCGCTGGCAGCCCGGCGTCCGGCTGCTGCCGATGTCCGACGACCGCGTCGAGACGCACGTCGTCATCGACGACCCGGAGCAGGACGGCCAGCAGAAGGCGATCCACTTCCAGGAGTGGTGGGTGCGCTACCGCGCCGAGCCGAAGGCGCACTCGATCGTTGCCGTCGGCGCCGACGAGGCCAAGCCCGCGCCCGGCGTGCCGGAAGCGATCAAGGACGCCGACGCGGTGCTGTTCGCGCCGTCGAACCCGGTCGTGTCGGTCGGCACCGTGCTGGGCGTGCCCGGGGTGCGGGACGCGCTGCGCAAGACGTCCGCCCGCGTCGTCGGGGTGTCGCCGATCATCGGCGGCAAGGCGCTGCGCGGGATGGCCGACGCGTGCCTGACCGCGATCGGCGTCGAGACGTCCGCCGAGGCGGTGGGCCGGCACTACGGCTCCCGCGAGGACGGCGGCGTGCTCGACGGCTGGCTGATCGCGGAAGGCGAGACGGCCGACGTGCCGGGCGTGACCGTCCGCGACGTCCCGCTGCTGATGTCCGATGTGGACGCGACCGCGGCGATGGCCCGCGCCGCCCTCGAACTGGCTGGAGCCCCCGTTGAGTGACCACGCTGCCCCCAAGCTGGAGATCCTGCCCGTCACCGGGCTGCCGGAGTTCCGCCCGGGCGACGACCTGACCGGCGCGATCGTCGCCGCCGCGCCCTGGCTGCGGTCGGGGGACGTCCTGGTCGTGACCAGCAAGATCGTCTCGAAGGCCGAGGGCAGGCTGGTGCGCGTGCCGTCGGACCCGGAGGCCCGCGACGCCGAACGCCGGAAGCTCGTCGAACAGGAGGCCGTGCGGATCGTCGCGCGAATCGCCCGGACCGTGATCACCCAGAACCACCTGGGGATCGTGCAGGCGGCGTCCGGGATCGACGCGTCCAATGTGGCCGGTGACGAGGTCGCGCTGCTGCCCGCCGACCCGGACGCGTCGGCGCTGGCGCTGCGCAACGGGCTGCGGGAGCGGCTCGGCGTCGAGGTCGCCGTCGTCGTCACCGACACCATGGGGCGGGCCTGGCGGGTCGGGCAGACCGACGCCGCTATCGGGTCTTCGGGGCTGCGCGTGCTGCACGCCTACCGCGGGGAGGTCGACGGGCAGGGCAACGAGCTGGCCGTCACCGAGGTCGCGATCGCCGACGAGCTCGCCGCGGCCGCCGACCTGGTCAAGGGCAAGCTGGGTGGGACGCCGGTCGCGGTCGTCCGCGGGTTCTTCCCGGAGGACGACGGCTCGACCGCGCGGGACCTGGTCCGCCCGCTGGAGGAGGACCTCTTCCGGCTGGGCGCGAACGAAGCCGTCGCGCAGGGCAGGCGCGAGGCCGTGCCGGCCCGGCGTTCGGTGCGGCACTTCGCGGACGAGCCGGTCTCCCCCACTTCGATCCGGCGGGCGGTGGGGTCCGCGCTGACCGCGCCTGCGCCGCACCACACGCACCCGGTCCGGTTCGTCTGGCTGCGCGATTCCGGCGTCCGGAAGAAGCTGCTGGACGCGATGCGCGAGTCGTGGCAGGCCGACCTGTCCGGCGACGAGTTCACGCCGGAGCAGATCGCGAAGCGGCTCAGCCGGGGCGACATCCTGTACCGGGCACCCGAGATCGTCCTCCCGTTCCTGGTGCCGGACGGCGCGCACACCTACCGCGACGACCGCCGCAACGACTGCGAGAAGACGATGTTCACGGTAGCCGGCGGCGCCGCGGTCCAGGGCCTGCTGGTCGCGCTGGCGGCCGAGGGCCTGGGGTCGTGCTGGATCGGCTCGACGATCTTCGCCGCGGACGTCGTCCGCGAGGTCCTCGGTCTCGACGAGCGCTGGCAGCCGCTGGGCTCGGTCGCCGTGGGCGTGCCGCTCACCGAGCCGGAACCGCGTGGGCCGGCCCTGGCCGGGGAAGGACTGCTGGAGCTGTGAGCCTGCACGCGGACGCCGTCACGACGCTTTCGTCGTGGCGGCCTGCGGTCGCGTCCCAGGAGTCGCTGCGCCAGGCGTTCCTCGGGTTCCTGGCCGCGCGCGACGATTCGTGCCGGCGCTCCTGCGCGGCCGGGCACCTGACGGCATCGGCGGTGGTGCTGGACCACACCGGCACGCGAGTGCTGCTGACGCTGCACCCGCGGGTCGGCCGCTGGCTGCAGCTCGGCGGCCACTGCGAGCCGTCGGACGAGTCGCTGGCCGGGGCGGCGCTGCGGGAGGCCACCGAGGAGTCCGGGATCGCCGGGCTGCGTCTCGTCGCGGAGCCGGTGCACCTGGACGTCCACCCGATCACGTGCTCGCTCGGGGTGCCGACCCGGCACTTCGACGTCCGTTTCGCGGTGCACGCGCCGGCCGGCGCGGAGCCGGTGCGCAGCGACGAGTCCGACGACCTGCGGTGGTGGCCGGCGGACGCGCTGCCGGAGGGGTCCGAAGATCTCGCCGATCTGGTGAAAGCGGCCGTTCCTGTCGGTGCCGGGCGATAGCCTGGTCCGCGGACAGGGAGGGACCACATGGCTACACAGTTCCCGGAGCGGGTGCACTACCACTCCGGCGGTGGCGGCGACACCGGCGTGTTCGGGTACATCGTGCTCGGGCTGATCGTCTTGGGCATCATCGTGTTCGTCGTCGCGGTGATCGTCCGGGTGTCGAAGATGCGCCGCGAAGAGGCGCTGAAGAAGAGCGGGCAGTTCCCGGCTTTCCCGCCGCAGCAAGGGTTTGCGGCGCCTCCGCCGGGATTTGCGGGCGGGGGTGCGGCGGCGCCGGGGTTTGCGCCTGCGGGTTCTACGGCGCCGAGTTTCGCGCCTGGAGGTTCTGCAGCGCCGGGGTTTGCGCCCGCGGGTTCTGCGGCGCCGGGATTCGCGCCGCCGTCGCAGGGATTTGCGGCCGCGGGTTCGCCACCGCCGTCGCAGGGATTCGCCGCGCCGCAGCCGGGCTTCGCGCCGGCCCAGCAGCCGGGGTATCCGTCTTCGCCGCAGCAGGGTTTCCCGCAGCAGCCGGGGTATCCGCCGGCGCCGCAGCAGTACGCGCCGCAGGGGCCGTCGTTCCCGCCGCAGCAACAGCTGCCGGGGCCGGGAGCGGGTCCGCAGAGCTGGTGATCGTCCCCTTCGACAGCGGTTCGCCGGTCCCGCCGTACGAGCAGGTCCGGTCCGGGCTCGCGACGCGCATCAACGACCGGACCCTGGCCGTGGGCACCAAGCTGCCCACGGTCCGCCGCCTGGCGGCCGACCTGGGCATAGCGCCGAACACGGTGGCGAGGGCGTACCGCGAGCTGGAGGAGGCGGGCCTGATCGAAACCCGAGGCCGAGCCGGAAGCTTCGTCGCGGCGGCAGGCGACCAGTCCCGCCGCAAGGCCCAGCAGGCGGCGGCGGAGTACGCGAAGACGACCCGTAAGCTCGGCCTCGCCGACGCCGAGGCACTGTCGATCGTCCGCGCGGCACTCGACGAGGGGGAGAGCTGATGGTGAGCGTGCTGATGCTGCTGATCATCCTGGTGGTGCTCGCCGGCATCGTCGGGGTGGTGCTGCTCATCGTGAACTCGAACAAGCCGAAGCAGCCGCCGTACCCGCCGCAGTACCCGGGCTACCAGCAGCCGGGCTTCGGCGGGCCGCAGCAGGGCTACCCGGGCCAACAGCCGCCGGGTTACCCGCCGCAGCAAGGCTTCGGTGGGCCGGGTTACCCGGGGCAGCAGCCGCCGGGATTCCCGGGCCAGCAGCCCCCGTACCCGCCACCGCCGGGTGGCTACCCTCCCCAGCAGTAGGCCGGAGTTTCGCGGCAGACCAGTCCTGCGGCCGCACCGGTCCCGCGGGCACCTTTCGCACGCTGGCGGCCATGTCACCCACACGGGACCGCGCCGCCAGCCCCACGACCGCGGCCACCCTCGCGCTGCCGCAGCACCCCTCACCCACACGGGAGCGCGCGCCCGCCGCAACCTCGCCTACCCGCCGCGGCCAGGCACCTCACCCGCGAAGCGGAGCGTGCCCGCGCCAGCAGCCCACGTCACCCACATGAGACCGCGCGCCCGCCGCAACCCCGCCTACCCGCCGCGTCCACGCACCTCACCCGCGAAGCGGAGCGCGCCCGCGCCAGCAGCCCACGTCACCCACACGGCACCGCGCCGCCAGCCCCACGACCGCGCCGGCCCGCACCAGCGCCCATCACCCACACGAGCACCCCAACCACCGCCGTCACATCGCGCGATAGTCCCGCAGCTCGATCCTCGGCCCGAACCGTGGCCGCGTGTGTCCCGCAGCCTCCAGATACCGCACCACCCGCTGCCGCTGCGGCGCGTACGGCGCCAGCACCTCCGCCATCCCCACGTCGTCCAGCTTCGTGCCCAGCACCGCGTTCCCCACCATCGAAGGGATGTTGTAGTCGCCGAAGCTCACCGCGTCCGGGTCGCCCCAGGCGCGCTGGGCGATCTCCGCCGCCGTCCACACTCCGATGCCCGGGACCTGGCGCAGCCAATGCCTTCCCTCGAGCCCGCCCAGCTCCACCGCCCGCTCCAGGTGGCCCGCCACGCGCGCGGCGTTCACCAGGGCCGTCCGCCGCTTGATGTCGACGCCCGCTCGGTGCCAGTGCCAGTCCGGCAGTGTGCTCAACGTCGAGGGCGTCGGCGGCACGCGCAGCCGCTCCGGCGCCGGGCCCGGGGCGTGCGTGCCGAAGCGGCGGCACAGCTCCGCCCACGACCGGATCGCCTCCTTGCCCGTCACCTTCTGCTCCAGCACCGCGAGCACCAGCCAGTCCCACACCACTCCGGTCGCCCCCAGCCGCAGGCCCGGGTTCGCCCGCCGGGCCCGCGCGACGACGTCGTGGTGCGCGACGAAGCCCGAATCGTCGTCATTCGCCCCCAGCAACGCCGGCACGCCCGTGAGCAGCCGGTCCTTCGCCGGGCCCCAGGCCGCGGCCTCGATGCGGCCGTCGGGCAGCCGGCGCAACGCCAGGGTTCCCGGTCCGTCCGGCGTGTTCGACGCCAGCCAGGTGATGCCGCGCTCGTCCGTGAGGATGTTGAGCGACCCGCGGCCGCGCTTCAGCGGGCCCAGGACCCGGCCCAGGTCGACTTCGAACGCGGGACGCCAGAACATCGGGCTACGCGTCGCTCGAGAAGCGGACGGATCCGTCGGGCAGGACGACGTCCGGCCACACGCGGGCGCCGTCCAGGAGTTCGCAGCCGGCTCCCACCGACACGCCGTCGCCCAGCACCACGCCGCGCAGCACGGCTCCGGCGCCGACGCGGGCGCCGTGGCCGAGCACCGAGCGCTCGACGATCGCGCCCTCGGAGACCGCCGCGCCGTCGAACAGCACCGAACCGTCGATCTTCGCGCCCGAACCCACCACGGCCGCGACGCCGATCGTCGAACCGCCGGACAGCTGGGCGTCCTCGGCCACCGACGCGCCGTCGAGCACCAGGAAGTCACCGGGACGGCCGGGCAGCGCCGACGTCGGCGCCAGGCCGCGCACGAGGTCGGCCGAGCCGCGCACGAACGCCTCCGGCGTGCCGACGTCCAGCCAGTAGGACTCGTCGACGAAGCCCTGGATGTGCGCGCCCTGCTCCAGCAGCTGCGGGAACGTCTCGCGCTCGACCGACACCCGCCGCCCGGTCGGGATGGCCTCGATCACCGGACGGCGGAAGACGTAGCAGCCGGCGTTGATCTGGTCGGTCGGCGGGTTCGGCGTCTTCTCGAGGAACGCCTGGACGCGCCCGGTCTCGTCGGTCGGCACCGAGCCGAACCGGCTGGGGTCCGGCACGCGCTGCAGGTGCAGTGTGACGTCGGCCTCGGATTCGCGGTGGATGCGCAGCTGCTCGCCGAGGTCCGAGCCGGAGATGATGTCGCCGTTGAAGACGATCACGTGGTCGGCGCGCAGCTTGTCGTAGACGTTCCGGATCGCGCCCGCGGTGTCGAGCGGCTCCTCCTCGACCACGTACTCCAGGTCCAGGCCGATGGCCTTGCCGTCGCCGAAGTACTCCTCGAACACCTCCGCCCGGTAGCTCGTGCCCAGCACGACGTGCCGGATGCCGGCCTCGCGGATGCGGGAGAACAGGTGGCTCAGGTAGGGCGTCCCGGCGGTCGGGAGCATCGGCTTCGGCGCCGACAGGGTCAGTGGACGCAGGCGGGTGCCCTTGCCCCCGACCAGCACGACGGCATCGACCTCAACCTCGGACGTCACGGAAATCTCCTCTTGTATCACGCACCGCTGAGCGACAAGCCGCGGGAAACCCTGACGGAGGTCGCCCGGAGGGCCTACCCTAGACAGGAAACAGGCGGGCCTTTCCCCAGAGGGCCCCGGGTCAGTCGGGAGGCCGAGGGGATGGACCCCCGCGATCGGGCGGACGCCCTGCTCGCACGAGCCCAGGCGCGCGGTGTGTTCGTCGTGACACCCGACAGCGCGACGTCACCGATGGACTCGGCGAACACCCAGCAGATCCCGCGCGCGCAGATCGACGGGCTCGACCGCAGCCGCGACCCCGACACGACCACGCAGCTGCCGGCGTCGCTGATCGAGGAGAACGACCACCCGCTGGCCGGCGCGGCGCCGACCCGCCGGATGGAAGTCCAGGGCGGCCGCCGTCCGCAGTCGACGACACCGCTGAGCACGCCGTCGCCGACGACGCCGATGTCCACGCCGCTGGCGCGCCGGCCCCAGGCCGAGCAGATCACGAGCCCGCTGAAGGAGCCCGATCCGGAGGACACCGGCCTGGTGCCGACGGTGACGCAGAACATCGGCAAGTCCGACCTTTCACGCCGGCTCGACGGGATCTAGCGGGTCTCGAGCTTCAGCCGCACCGCGAGGCCGAGCTTCACGGCGGCCAGCACCGGCTTCCAGGCGAGCCCCTGGTGCCGGTCGGCGAGGTAGCGGTAGGCGCTGGCGTGGTGCGCGGCCAGCATCTTCTTCGACGCCTGCGACGTCGAGTGCCCGCCTTCGTGCATGACGCGCGAGGTCGGCGCGTAGACGTTCAGCCAGCCGGCCTTGGCGAGCCGGTCGCCGAGGTCGACGTCCTCGAAGTACATGAAGTAGCGCGTGTCGAAGCCGCCGACGGAGTCGAACGCCTCCCGGCGGAACAGCTGGCACGAGCCGGACAGCCAGCCCGAGACGCGCTCGGCCGGGGTGCCGGTCTCCTGCCGGTACTCCTTCGTCCAGGGGTTGCCGGGCCAGACCTTCGCGAAGAGGGCGTGCCCGATCCCGCGCCCGAAGGAGGGAAGAAGCCGCGCCGAGGGGTAGACGGTCCCGCCGACGTCGTGGATCAGCGGCCCGAAGGCACCCCCGCGCGGCCACCGCCGGGCGACCTCGAGCAGCGCGTCGAGCGACCCGGGCTCCCATTCGAGGTCAGGGTTGACGACGACCACCCAGCCGTAGGAGTCGTCGAGCTCGGCAACGCCCCGGTTCGCGGCGGTCCCGTAGCCGACGTTCTCCCCGATGGGGAGCAGCTGAACGTTCTTCCGATCGGCGGTGACCCGCTCAAGGGCACCTTCGACGGACGCGTTGTCCGCGACGACCACCTTGACCTCGCGCTCGGTGGCCTTCTCGAGGGTGTCGAGGAACCGCTCGATGGTGTCCTCGGAGAAGTAGGTCACGGTCACGACGCCGACATCGTCGCCATAGCGGGGGTGCTCAGTCACCCGGCCATTGTCCACGCGTCACCCAGCGCAACCCCGCCACCCCGCAGCCCGTGACGGAACGGCCGACACGCGTGCTCAGGAGGCCGACACGCGTGATTGAGAGGTCGACACGCTGTGCGAGGCTGCTCGCCGCCGTGTCGACCCTCCGATCACGCGTGTCGACTCTCGGATCACGGGTCAGCGGGTCCTCAGGTGGCGGGACCAGGCCTTGGCGTAGGCCTCCCGGTGCCGTTCAGCGGTCGTGGCCCATGAGAACTCCTTGGCCCGCTGCTGGGCCGCCGTCGCCAGCTCGGCTCGGCGGCCCGGGTCGGCCAGCAGCTCGCTCAACGCCGCCGCGACGTCGCCCGCGCCCACTCCGCAGTACGCCACCGCGTCGCCGCCCACCTCGGGCAGGGACAGCCTGCGCGTCGTCAGCACGCACGCGCCGCACGCCATTGCCTCCAGGACCGGCAGGCCGAACCCCTCGCCCAGCGATGGGTACGCGACGAGCGAAGCACCGCCCAGGAAGCCTGCCAGCGTCCCGAACGGCAGGTACCCCGCCCGGATCACGCGCAGCCGGTGCGGCACCGCGTCCAGCGCCCGCTCCACCTGCGTGTCCCAGCCCGGCTGGCCGGCCAGCACCAACGCCGGCGCGTCGGCGCGCCCGGCCACCGCCCGCGCGAAGCCGCGGATCAACGCCGGCACGTTCTTCCGCGGCTCCAGTGCCCCCAGGAACGCCACGTACGGCGTCCGCCCCAGGCCGACCGCCGCGCGCGCCGCCGCGACCTCCGCCGGGGAGGGCGGGTGGAAGCGCTCGCTGTCCACTCCGTGGTGAATCACTTCCAGGGAAGCGTGCCGCACCGGGGCCACGCGGGTCAGCTCCGCGGCCGTCGCCGCCGAAGGCACGACGCACAGCGTTGCCCGCCGGAGCGCCGTCGCCGTCCAGGCGCGGAAAAACCGGGCCTTCACCGACGAGTGCAGCACCGCGTCGGTGAAGAACGTCGCGTCGTGCAACGTGACCACCGAGGCCGCCGACGTCGCCAGCGGCATCGTGTAGTGCGGCGAATGGACGACGTCCGCGCCGAGGCGGCGGGCCAGGCGGGGCAGGGTCGCCTGTTCCCAGGTCAGGCGGGCCGTGCGGGTGGTCGTCGCCGGGGAGGCCGGCACGACCCGGGAGCGCGGCGCCAGCTGATCGTAAAGCTGCAGGTCGCGGGGCTGGCAGACGACGGTGATCCGCGCCCCGTCCGCGTCGAGCGCGGCGACGAGCGAGTCCACGTACCGGCCGACACCGCCGCGGTCCGCGGGAACCGCGGTCGCGTCGATCAGCACCCGGGGGTCATCGCTCACCCCAGCAGAGTACGGCGGCGCCCCCGCGCCATGGTGAGGAACTGGCAAACCGGGCTGGTCAGTGCGCGAACCGAGGCTCAGTCGTGCGCGCGGCGGTGGATCGCCCACACGGCCTCCGCCGCGCGGCGCCACGTGAAGGTCCGGGCCCGTTCCCGGCCCGCCCGCGTCAGCTCCGCCGCCTTCGACGGCGACCCCAGCACCTCGCGCAGCGCGGCCGTCAACGCCGCCGCGTCCCCTCGCGGCACCATCAGCCCGGCCCCGCCCGCCACCTCGGCCAGCGCCGGGACGTCGGTGTGCACCACCGGGATCCCGGCCGCCATCGCTTCCAGGAGGCCCAGCCCGAACCCCTCGGCGAGGCTCGGCACGGCC
The DNA here is from genome assembly GCF_053605405.1 of Amycolatopsis sp. NPDC003861. Classification (NCBI taxonomy): domain Bacteria; kingdom Bacillati; phylum Actinomycetota; class Actinomycetes; order Pseudonocardiales; family Pseudonocardiaceae; genus Amycolatopsis; species Amycolatopsis sp. NPDC003861. Next base: position 5,413 of record NZ_JBSGJD010000155.1, on the reverse strand, counting down.
AGCACGTCGGCGCGGCGCAGCACGGTCGCCAGCTCGGCGTCCGACACCTTCCCGAGCACCTGCAGCCGCTCGGCGGGCAGGCCGCGCTCGGCCGCCAGCGCCGCCGGGTCGACGCCGCCCCAGCCCGGCTGGCCGGCCAGCACCAGCACCGTGCCTTCCAGCGCCGCGACCGCGTCGACCAGCACGTCGATGCCCTTGCGCGGCTCGATCGTGCCCACGGCCAGCACGTACCGCACCGGCAGCTCCAGGTCCGCGTCACCGGCCGGCACCCGGACGCCGTGCGGCACCACGCGCACCGGGACGTCGACGTCGATGAGCACCGCCAGCTCGTCGGCGACGGCCCGGGTCGGCACGACCAGCCCGGACGCCCGCCGCGCGGCCCGCGCGATCATCGACCGGTGCCAGCTGACCCCGCGCGCGGTGAGCGTCTCGGGGTGGGTCCACGGCACGGTGTCGTGCACGGTCACGCTCAGCGTCTTCCCGGCGGGCGCGCGCGGCGGCGCGAACGGCGTCGGCGCGTGCACGGCGTCGCCGCCCGGCCACCAGAGCAGGCCCAGCTGCCACGCCGCGACCAGCGCGCGCGGCGGGATCCGCAGCACCCGTGGCCCGTCGACGCCGTCCAGCCGGGCCGCGTCGACGTCGGCGTGCCGCGCGACCACGCTGGACACCGTCCAGCCCGGCGGCGCGGTCTTCGCGAGCGCGGGCAGCAGCTCGGCCGTGTAGCGGCCGGTGCCACCGGGCACCGGCGCGAGGAGCTGCTCGGCGAGCACGACCAGTTCGGGCACGCGGCTATTGTGCGGGACGTGACCGCGAATCCCGCCACCACGGTGGTAGTCGTGACCTGGCGGGGCGCCGGGCAGATCACGGCCTGCCTCGACGCGCTCGCCGCGCAGAGCCGTCCACATCGGACGCTCGTGGTCGACAACGCCTCCGCCGACGGCACGGCCGCCCTGCTCGCGGCCCACTCTTCGCACCCGCAAGTCGTCCGGCTGCCGCGCAACACCGGCTACGCGGGCGCGCTCGCCGTCGCCCTGGAAAAGGTCCAGACCCCGCTCATGGCGTGGCTGAACGACGACGCCGAACCCGCACCGGACTGGCTCGCCACGCTGGAGGACACCCTCGAAGAGGCGCCGCTGGCCGCCGCGGCGACGTCCCGGCTCGTGCGTCCCGACGGCACCACGCAGTCCGCCGGCGTGCGGCTGACCGCCGACGGCCACGGCGCCGACGTCACCGAGCCCGCCGGCGAGGTGTTCGGCTTCTGCGGCGGCGCGGCCCTGCTGCGCACCGACGCGCTCAGGAGCGTGCACGGCGTCCCGGCCGGATTTTTCTGTTATTACGAGGACACCGACACGGCGTGGCGGCTGCGGCTGGCCGGGTGGGACGTCGTCGCGGCGCCCGGCGCCCGCGTCCGGCACGCCCACGGCGTCAGCAGCGAGCTGGGGTCGCCCCTGTTCCACCGCTGGAACGAGCGCAATCGCCTGCTCATGCTGCTGCGCTGCGCGCCCCGCGGCGTCGCGGTGAACCAGCTGCTCCGATTCGCCGTGTTGACAGCGGTGCTGCCGCTGCGCCCCGGGCGGCCCGCGGCGGCGAACTTCCGGTTCGGCCTGCGCTGCCGCGTGCTGGCCGAGGTGGCCGCGCGGCTACCAGCGACGTTGCGGACCCGCCGCAAGATCACCCGCCGCGCGGCTCTCGGCCGAGGCGCGGTCTGGGAGGCATGGGCGGGCCTTTAAGCTTGCTGGCAATCCGACGACAGGAGCTGGCTTTGGCGCAGGGGGAACCGCAACCGCTCGTCTCGGTGATCGTGGTGAACTACCACGGCGCCGAAGACACGATCACCTGCCTGCGCGCGCTCGCCGAGCACGACTACCCCGAGCTCGAGCTGATCTGCGTCGACAACTCCGCCGACCCGGCCGAAGCCGCGCGCCTCCGCGAGGCCGTTCCGCAGGCCCAGGTCGTCGAGGCCGGCCGCAACACCGGTTTCGCGGGCGGCTGCAACCTCGGCGCGAAGCACGCGAAGGGCACCGTCCTCGGCTTCCTCAACAACGACGCCCGCCCGGCGCCCGGCTGGGTCTCCGCCGCCGTCGCCGAGCTGCGCGCCCAGCCCGGCGTGGCCGCCGTGGCCAGCAAGGTCCTCGACTGGGACGGCACCGGCACCGACTTCGTCGACGGCGGCCTCACCTGGTTCGGCATGGGCTACAAGCGCCACGCCGGCACGCCACTGGCCGACGTCCCGGCGGCCGAGCACGAGGTCGCCAAGGACGTCCTGTTCGGCACCGGCTCGGCGATGTTCGTCCGGGCGGGCGTGTTCGCCGAGCTCGGCGGCTTCGACGAGCGGTTCTTCATGTTCTACGAGGACGTCGACCTCGGCTGGCGGCTCAACCTGCGCGGCTGGCGCGTCCGGTACGTCCCGGCGTCGCTGACGTTCCACCGCCACCACGCCACGATGGCCTCGGTCGACGCCCCGGAATCCGGCCGCGAGACATTCCTCCTGGAACGCAACGCCCTGGCCGCGCTCTACAAGAACCTCTCCGACGAGACCCTGGTCAGGGCGCTGCCCGCGGCGCTCGCCCTGGCCGTGCGCCGGGCCACCGCCCGCGGCGAGCTGGACGCCACCCAGCTGGACCTCGAACACGGCGTCGGCCCGGTCGAGTCCGGCGACGTCGCCATCCCGCGCACCACGCTCGCCGGGCTGCTCGCGATCGACCAGTTCGTCGAGCAGCTGCCGTCGCTGGCCGAATCCCGAGCGGTCGAACAGGCCGCCCGCGTCCGCACCGACGCCGACCTGCTTCCGTTGCTGCGCAAGGCGTTGGAGCCGGCGTACCCGCTGCCGCGCTACCTGGCCGCGCACGACATCCTCGTCGAGGCGTTCGGCATCGAAAAGGCGTTCGGGCAGCGCCGGAAGATCCTGGTGATCACCGGCGACGCACTCACCGAGCGGATGGCCGGGCCGGCGATCCGCGCCTGGAACATCGCCCTCGCGCTCGCCGCCGAGCACGACGTCCACCTCATCACCACCAACCCCCTGGCCACACCGCCGCCCGCGCCGTTCCGGGTCGGCGCGGGCAAGCACCGCGAGCTGGACGCGCCGATCGCCTGGGCCGACGTCGTCGTCCTGCAGGGGCACGTGCTGGAGCTGGCGCCGTCGCTGAAGAAGCAGCACAGCGGCAAGATCGTCGTCGCCGACCTCTACGACCCGATGCACCTGGAGCTGCTGGAGCAGGGCAAGGGCGTCCCCGACGACCAGCGCGCGGCCGACCTCGCCGGCGTCACCCGCGTCCTCGACGCCCAGCTCGAACGCGGCGACTTCTTCCTCTGCGCGTCCGAGCGGCAGCGGCACTTCTGGCTCGGCCACCTCGCCGCGATGGGCCGGCTTTCGCCGCGCCTCTACGACGCCGACCCGACGACGCAGTCGCTGCTCGCGGTCGTCCCCTTCGGGCTGCCCCCGGAAGCGCCGGTGCGCACCGGGCCGGGGCTGCGCTCGTCGCTGGGCATCGGCGGCACCGACCACGTCGTGCTGTGGGCGGGCGGGGTGTACAGCTGGTTCGACCCGCTGACCCTGGTCCGCGCGATCGATCGCCTGCGGCGCAACCGCAGCGACGTCCGGCTCGTGTTCCTCGGCATGAAGCACCCGAACCCCGAGGTCGCCGAGATGGACATCGGCGCGCGGACGATCCGGCTGGCCGACGCGCTGGGCCTGACCGGCAAGCACGTCTACTTCAACGAGCAGTGGGTGCCCTACCACGAGCGCCAGAACTGGCTGCTGGACGCGAACTGCGGCGTCACGACGCACTACGAGCACGTCGAGACGACCTTCGCGTTCCGCACCCGCGTCCTGGACTACCTGTGGGCGGGCCTTCCGATCGTCACCACCGACGGCGACGCGTTCGCCGACCTGGTGAGGACCGAACGCCTCGGCGTCGTCGTCCCGGCCGAAGACGACGCCGCCCTGGCCGACGCGCTCGAAAAGGCGTTGTACGACGAGGAATTCGCCGTGGGCTGCGTCGAGCGGCTGGCCGTCGTCGCGCAGCGGTTCGCGTGGCCGGAGGCGCTGAAGCCGCTGGTGGAGTTCTGCCGCGACCCGCGCCCGGCGGCCGACCGGCTGCCCGGCTCGGCGGACCTGGTGACGACGCCGCCGGTGCGCGGCCGGGCGATGCTGCGGCGGGACCTGGACCTGATCCGCGAATACCTCGACGCCGGCGGGCCCGCGGAGCTGGCCCGGCGCGTGGGCGGTCGCGCGGTGAAGGTCGCGAAGCAACGGCTTCGCCGTGGCTAGGTCTCTGAGCGTCCTCCTCGACGGCACCCCGCTGCTCGGCGCGCGCACCGGGATCGGCCGCTACACGGCCGCGCTGAGCGAAGAACTGGTATCGATCCCGGAGGTCGACACGCGCGCGGTGGCGTTCACCCTGCGCGGCTGGCGGCGGCTGCGCCACGTGCTCCCGTACGGCGCGCGCGCCCGCGGGATGCCGGTGGCGGCGCGGCTGCTGCGGGCGGCGTGGCTGCGGTCGGACTTCCCGCCGGTGGAGCTGTTCGCCGGCCCGACGGACGTGGTCCACGGGACGAACTTCGTGCTCCCGGGCCGCCTCCGCGCGGCGGGCGTGGTGACGATCCACGACCTGGCGTTCCTGGACAACCCGGCCGAGCTGGCCCCGAGCGACCGCGGCCTGCCGGACCTGGTCCGCCGCGGCGCCCGCCGCGCCAACGTCATCTGCACGCCGACGGCGGCGGTGGCGGACGCGGTGGCCGAGCGCCTCGACGTCTCCCGCGAGAAAATCGTGGTGACCCCGCTGGGCGTCAACCCGGCGTGGTTCACCGCCCGCCCCCCGGACGACGAGCGCCGCGCGCGCCTCGGCCTGCCTTCCCGCTACCTGTTGTTCGCAGGCGCGGCGGGACCGCGGAAGGGGCTGGACTGGTTGACGCGCACCCACGAGGCGGCGCCGGACCTGCCGGACCTGGTGTTCGCGGGCCCCGGCCCGTTCCCGCGCGGTGCCCGGCGGTCCCAGACCGGCTATCTGTCCGATGTGGACCTGCGCACGGTGGTGGCGGGTGCGTCGGCCCTGGTGCTTCCGTCGCGCGAAGAGGGTTTCGGCCTGCCGGTCCTGGAGGCGATGGCCTCGGACGTCCCGGTGGTGTGCACGGACATCCCGGCGCTGCGCGAAGTGGCGGGCGAGTGCGCAAGCTTGGTCCCGTACGGCGACGTGGACGGCTTGGCGGAGGCGTTGCGCACGGCGGTGACGGACCCGCACGCGGTGGCGACATCGGCATCCCGCCGGGCCCACGCGGCCAACTTCACGTGGCGAACGTGCGCGGAGCTGACGGTGGGCGCCTACCGGCTCGCCTCCGGCCGCCACTGAAGCGCCCCAATGTGGCGTTGGTTGCGTCCAACGCACCCAATGTGGCGTTCGGTGCGTCTGAC